>JAZRKZ010000444.1:0-25592 GCA_045646565.1 Lachnospiraceae bacterium | reverse complement strand
ACTGTCTGGGACGACGGCCTGTATGAATAGGCGGGGGGCGCTCTGTCTGAGGTTTTACGCGACGCGTTACGATGCGTTGACCTGCCAGCGGCGGATCTTACCCGTCGCTGTGCGGGGCAGGGGTTCCTCCTGCAGAACGATGTCATAGATCCTGCCGCTGGCAGGCTTCATCCGGTTGAAATCCTCCACGGTATTGGCGATCGATTGATACTGATCGCCTGTCATTCCGCCGACGATAAGGACCGGCCTCTGGTCGCGGAGGACCAGCGCGATATCCGGCGTACCGATCAGGGGCGCCAGATATTCTTCATATTCGGGACAGAAGATCTTCATACCATCCGGAAGGATGAGAAGATCTTTTTTTCGTCCTGTGAGGATGAGCGCGCCTTCGTTCGTGAGAAAACCCAAGTCGCCGGTGTAGAGGCGTCTGCCGAGTGCAGGCGCGAAGTGTTCTTTTGGCGCAAATGTCAGATAGCCCTCCATCATGAACGGAGTCATCACGGAAATTTCTCCGTCCGCTTCAATACAAATATCGACGTCCGGACACGGGAATAATTCATGGGGCTCGGAGAGCTTCTTTGTGATGGCAAGGCCGCTGGCCGTCTCTGTGGGGCCGTAACCCATATAAATCTTACGGCCCGAGCTGCCCAGCGCGAGCATCGTCTCCGTCGACAGCGGCGCCGCGCCGACGAGCACGGTATGAAGCTCCTTGTTCAGACAATTACGCTGAACAAGGTCATGGATGATAGACGGCACTGTGGGAAGGATCGTAGGCTTAAAGTGTTCGCAGTCTGCAAGCAGATACCGGTCGCCGCGTCCGAGAGCGACCGTCGCTCCGTAGGCAAGCCCCCAGAGAAGGCCGCACACGAATCCGAAAACATGGGAGAGCGGCATGACGCACAGAAGCGTATCGTCGGAGCTGCAGCGCAGCATGCTCTGGCCTCCGTACGTGCACCGAAGAAGAGACCGGCTTGTGAGTACCACTGCTTTGGACTTGCTGGTGGTTCCTGATGTGAAGAATATGAGATAGCCCTCTTCGCCCTCCTGATGCTTAGGAAGCGCGGAGGAATGCTGCCGTGCGGGAATATCGCTCAGAAATTCCAGGAGATCATTATCGGTACAGTAAATACTGTCGGGACACGCCAGCTTTGTGATCGAGGCAAGCGTCTCGTCTGTCTGAGTCTCCTCCGCCAGTATGATGTCGCAGCCCGCAAGGACGCAAGCGAAGATCCGAATGACCGTGCTCAGCTCGTGGTCGGTTATGATCAGACACCTTCTTGCGCCGTCTGCGAGGATTTTATCGGTCTCCCGGCGGATAAGCGAGGCGAGTTCACTGTAGGATATGGATGAGAGCGGATTTCCGAAGAGCAGGGCCGGAGTCTTCCGGGTCGTCCAGTCTGCCAGAAGATGTGAAAAACTCGTATAAATCAGCATAAAATATCCTCTGAGATTTGGTCAAATTGCTATTTATATCATAATACATTACTGGATTTCATTCCACAGAAAATCAAGTATTTGACGGATAAACTGATAAATATTATAATGACAGGACACTGACGAAGGACGTGGCACGAACGATTATGTAAGGAGGATTATGAAAAAAATCGGATTTTTGAAGGGATGTCTCTTTGGGGTATTGACAGGATGTCTGCTGTGTCAGGGAAGTGTTTTTGCGGAGACACAGCAGGTTGGGGCAGCGATGCAGACCGGCGGCGATGTTTTCGTGGAGGCTGCCGAGGACCCTTCGGAGGAGAATCCTTCGGAAGAGAATCCTTCGGAAGAGATTCTTTCGGAAGAGATCCCTTCGGAAGAAGTCCTTTCGGAAGAAATTTCTTCGGAAGAAATCCCGACGGAGAAGAGAGAGCATCCGGATCTGTCGGAGATCTTTGTGTTCATTCCGGAGGAACTGGTCGGGTCGAGATGGAGCAATTTGGTGGAACTGGACACGAACTATGACTTCAGATGTTCCAACGTGGCAGACTATAACTGCTACGTATATACCGCGGACGAGAAAGGAACATACTGCATGGACCTTACGAAAACGACCGGCCGGGTGCTTGGTAAAGTCTACTATTCGGAAGACGCCGTATCGCTGCGTGAAACGAACGCGTGGACCGGCTTTTACGATGCCAACGGCTTCCATATAAATCTGCAGATGGAGGCGGGGATGAAATATGTCTTCTATATATATCCCGACACGGACAGAGAAGATAAAGGCAGGTTCCGGCTTCGGAAGGCGACGAAGGAGATCAAGTCAGTCAGTGCGTCAGTGATTGCCAACAAGTATCTGGCGGCAGGGTATGCAGATGACGGCGAATGGGGCACAGATCCGGACGGAACAACGAATTACAGCAGATGGGAATTCGCGCCTGCCAGGATGCTGGATCTTTATAAAGTCCAGATCACATTCGAAGATGACTCGACCTATACGTGGACATATGCAAATGACGGCTATGCTGTCGGTACAACAAATCTTCGGATCAATGCGGAACAGGATCTTGAAGGCTGGACCGTCGGAGAGGAAGCATACTGCCGCATCAAAATCGGCGACTATGCGGATTCGCCCAGGATGAAGATTCCGTATACGTATTTCACGGATGTTCAGGAGCCGCAGCACGCCTATTATAAAGCGATCTACTGGGCCGCGGCAAAAGGAATCACCCGCGGGTACAGCGATAACACCTTCGGCATAGACAGACCCTGTACGCGTGGGGAGGCTGTCATGTTCCTCTGGAAGGTCATGGGACGACCGGCGCCGACGGCTGCGGCAAAGAGCCCGTTCACCGATATCACCCCGTCGCACGCTTTTTACAAAGCCATCCTCTGGGCTTCGCAGAAGGGGATCACCAAAGGCTTTTCCGACGGGACGTTCGGAGTCGACCGTACCTGCACGCGCGGTCAGATCATGACGTTCATCTGGAGAGCGAAGAACCATCCGGCGCCGAATGCAGTCACGAAGTCTCCGTTCAGCGATGTGAATGTCAATCACGCCTATTATAAGGCTATTCTCTGGGGATCGCAGAAGGGGATCACCAAAGGCTTTTCCGACGGGACGTTCGGTATTAACAGGGACTGTACGCGCGGTCAGATCGTGACGTTCCTCTACAGGATCTGATATGACCGGCACTATTTCGGATCGAGCGGGAGAGTGCGGATCAGATTCAGGTGATTTTTTTCCACGATCTTCATCGCCTCGTTGTAGGACCAGGGATTCCAGAGCATGCCGGCCGCGTGGGCGTCCGCTCCGAAGATAACATCGCAGCCTGCTTTGCCGGCGATTTCCCAGAAGCGTGGGTTCGGATAGTTCCTCCCGTCGTAGAGACCGAGGAAATTGATCTCCAGAGGGATTCCGAGCGTTTTCGCGTTCCTGCAGAGTTCTTCCATATAGCGGTCGTAGATCTCTGAGGGGCCGACGAAATTGAAAAGGTCGGGATGGGCGAAATAGATAAAGCGGCAAGTCTTGAGCGCTTCTTTTGTCTGAGCGACATACTGGGCAAGCTTCTTCTCGCTCGCTGTCGGGACGCCGCTGTAGGCGCCTCCGCGCTCATTTCCGAGAAAATGCTGGCCGAGGATCAGGTATTCGACCGGATAGCCGTCGAGCATGCTCAGCAGATCGCTGAAATAGGCGGGATAATACTCCGCCTCAAAGCCGATATGGATTTCAATGTCGTTCCTGTATTCGTCCCGCAGCGCCGTCAGCGTCGTTACATAGTCGTCCAGCTGATCGGTGCGCATGCGGAAGCTCGATGTGTAACCGTCCGGGAACGGATAGGGCGAGTGGTCTGAAAAACCGAGGATCCGCATCCCGTGTTCGATGGCGGCCTCGACATATTCGCGTTCCGTTCCGGACGCGTGGTTGCATCTCCATGTGTGCGTGTGGTAATTGGCTGTGAGTGTGCAGTCCGTGTTCCGCTTCGCTTCTGCCGTCCCGAGCACACGTCTTATAAATCGCTCCGGATGTATGACCATGGTTCTGTCCTCCTATAGGACCATCATACTTCGGCGGGGTCGGAAAAGACAAGCGGATTATCACATTTGCACGGATTTGAAGAGAATGATTAAGGGGCTGTCGCATTAAGGCAGCCCCTTAGTTTTCCTGTATTGATTTGATGAACTGCAGCAGTAACTTTCGCTGATATGCATTCAGCCGGTAAATTGTCCGGAGTACCTCATCTTCTTTCAGACTGTTCTCAATTTCTTCAGAGAAGAATTCGGCCATTGATATTTCGAGGGCATCGCAGATGTGTGAAACTGTTTCAATTGTGGGATTTTTCTTCCCGAGTTCGATGTCGCGAAGGTGACTCTGGGCGAGTCCCGCCCTGTAAGCGAGTCCGGTCGTCGTAAGTCCCTTGGTGGCTCTTAAATAGATGATTCTTTTTCCGACATCCATATTGTTTTTGAAACTCCTATAGGTCTTCAGGACGTGCTGTAAGGTCCTGTGCGGCGCCTGCGGGCCCCCTCAAGGCATCATCTGCCGCTTCGCATGCGTGTCTAACAGCGGGAATCATTTTTCGGCAGACGATCGTTTCCGCCGAAAGAAGGTGACAGTCACCCATAGCGCGATTGCCGGCGTTTTGGGTGAATATCTTTTGGAAATGATAAAGCGAAGGTAACAAAGAGACATGAAATAGATAACATCTATTGAGTTTGATAAGTGTCTCCGTGGAGAATCTGACGAACTTTGAGACGAAGAGCCGGTCCTGAAAAGAACTGCCGCATTGAGCGTAGATACCGCTTAAATGGACGACGTTACATAAAAGGATCTATCCATAAGAAGACGGCTTCGCTCTGGTGCGGCAGCTTCGATCATTTACATTTACTTTAAGGCGTCAAAACCGCCTGAAACGAAGTTCAGCAGTATCTTTTGAATATCCAGCCATTCCTCGGTCTTTTCCCAGCCGATGTCCCGGTTGACGCAGAAAGCGCCGGAGATGATGAATCGGAAAAGCAGCTCAGCCTGGCGTCTCGTCACAGCGAAATTGCGGCTTGTGACATCGACAAAGGTCGCTTTGTCGGCGCGGAACAGGTCCTGAAAGAGATAGTCCGCCACAAAGGGATCGTCAAGGAGCGGGCGATATTTAGGACTGTTTGCGATCCGTCGGCATATCGACATAAGATGCGTAAGAGGCGCCGGTTTTTCGGAATCTGTCATGCCGCGCATTTTATCTGCAGGCAGATCGGCCCCGGCGGCCGGCGTGTCGGCATCGGATGTGGAGGAGAGCGCGTCTTTCGCGAGTTCAGAAATCACATCGATCAGGTTTTCATAATGAAGGTAAAAGGTGGCCCGTCCGACTCCCGCCTCGCGGCACAGTGAGGAGACGGAAATCAGTTCAAAAGAGGTCCTGGAAAGAAGCCTCAGCATGGCGCATTTAAGGAGTTCCCGGGTCATGGCGATTCGGCCGTTGGACCGCTTTGCTGTTGACTTGTTCATAATGCTTTCCCTCCGTGTATACACAATAATTATAAACACTTTTGTTTAAATTGTCTATACTCGTGAAAATGAAGCAGCGTTTTTTCTTCTTGCCGCACCGTCGCTTATAAAACAGGTCGAACTGCTTTCTGTAATATGGTATACTTCGCATAGGAAAGAGCGTCAGGCATGCTAAGCGGATCGGAGAAAGGAACGACGGCAGAAAGGAGGGGGCGATGGATGAGAATGTAAATATGGATTCCGAGGAGCTGCTCCGCCTTTTATTCATGGAGTCGAGCCTCGAGCATCTGATGACGATGAATACGGGAGATGCGGCGATGCCAACATTTGCTGAATATATCACGCAGCTGGCCAGGGCGTCCGGGGAAGCGCCCGAAAGGGTCATCAACAGAGCCGATCTGGACAAATCTTATGGTCATCAGCTTTTTCGGGGCATCCGGAAACCATCCCGCGATACAGTCCTCATGCTTGCGTTCGGATTCAAGGCGGATTATGCGAGAGCCCAGGCTCTTCTTAAAGCTGCCGGAAAATCGCCTCTCTACCCGCGTGTCAAGCGCGACATGGTCATCATCTTCTGTCTGCACCACGGCTATTCCATTGTCGAGACTCAGCTAGCCCTCAGCGATTACGGACTCCCGCTCCTTGGAGGTAGAAAAAATGAGTGATATGACAAGAGAATTATCCTCTATTCTTGAGACCGCGTTTTCCGGCTATGGTTATCCTTGGGACTTTCTTATGGAGTACGATCAGATGGAATGCCTGGCGAGTCATGTCGGACGCGAGACGTTCCTGTGCCGTAAAAAGGAGAGCGGCGAGATGGCCGTCGCGAAATGCTATGAGAATACCGTCTATGATCCGGATACTTATGAGTCGGTGATCCGGGATATTACGCATGAGAGGATCCCGCGCTATATCAAAGAGTATCAGAATGACCGGTATACCTGTATTCTGCGGGAATACATCGAGGGCAGGACCCTCAGTGAACTTGTCTGTGAGCGGGAACCCGCGCAGGAGGAGATCATTGGGATCTGTCTGCAGCTGGCTGATATTCTGATCTTTCTGCACGGTCAGGACCCGCCGGTCATTCACAGGGATATAAAGCCGGAGAATGTTGTCATTGACGAAGGCGGCGCGGTCTTTTTGATCGATCTCGATATTGCAAGGACATACAAGGAAGATCAGGAGGAGGATACTGTTTTTTACGGCACGAAGGGGTATGCGCCTCCGGAGCAGTATGGATTTGCACAGACGGACGCGCGCGCGGATATTTATTCCTTTGGCGTGCTGCTGCGCTTTCTTCTGACCGGCCGTATCCGGGAGAATAAGAATATCCGGGTCTACGGACCGCTGCAGAAGATCATTGACAAGTGTACGGCGTTTACGCCCGAGCAGCGTTATCCGGATATGAAGTCGGTCAGAAAGGCGCTGCTTTCCGCGAATCCGAAAGCACAGTTCCGGCGAAAACTGAGGTTCATACTTCTTATCGCCGCGCTCTGCGCCGTGCTTTTGTGGACGGGAATCAAAATATATAAGAAGGCGACTTACTCGCCATTTAACGAGGACCATGTGCCCGCC
The DNA here is from genome assembly GCA_045646565.1 of Lachnospiraceae bacterium. Lineage (GTDB taxonomy): Bacteria > Bacillota > Clostridia > Lachnospirales > Lachnospiraceae > Chordicoccus. Next base: position 18,586 of record JAZRKZ010000444.1, on the reverse strand, counting down.
TATCAGGTCGACGACAAAAAGGTCGCCGAGGCGGCAGAGTACATGCGGGAGCATTTCAATACGAGCCTCTTTGATGATACGGAGGGATTCGTGACAGCCGGTTTTCTGCGTAAGGTCCTCATCGATCTGTACGGACTGGCTCCGGAATACGCGTGCGGCATCAACATGGATATTCCGAGGGAAAGTGACGAATTCTTTCTCCCGTGGGGCTGGGACGACGGCGAGCATCTGGACCGTGACGTGGTCATTTACGCGGCGGTCAAGCTCTATGATCCCTCCATCGTCGAAGACTGGTCCAGTCTGAAGGACGACAACGGGTTCTATCCGGGACTTCGGGTGGCGGTCGCATTTGCAGAAAAAAACGGCATCGGTCAGGATGTGAACCGGCCTTTGGATATCACGAGGGGAGAGGCGGCCATGATCCTTGCGGACGCGGACCGTGTGTTCTCCGGACAGCGTAACTTACCGGCGAATGGCTGAGCGGTCGCCTGCCACAGCGAAAAGGTGTGCTTATTGCACACCTTATTTTGTTTCTGAAAAGGTATAATCAGTTTAAATACATTTTTGTTAATTTTATATGATCGCGGAGACTGTGCGCAGTTTTGCGGTCGCCAACAAGATTTTTGAGAAAGGTGGTAAGCGGTATGAAGAAATTATTGTTACCGGCGCTCTGGCTGCTGACCGTGCTTATGCTCTGTCTGTGCGTGGGACCGGCAGCCGTGTATGCGGACGGTGAGAACGACGAAACTCAGTGGCTCAAGGCGGAGCCGGTGTCAGTCACAAGCTATGATGAGCTGGCAGCAGCGCTGCCGGAAGGCGAGAAGGAACCGGACGAGGATAATATCATCTGGATCGATGTCGCAAGGATGGATGCGGATATCACGGTCGGCGAGGGGCAGGATGTGCATTCAAGGGGCGTTCTTCAAGTCCCTTCAGGCAGGACGCTCACGATTGATGACGGCGGAAGAGTGCAGGTGTCCTTCCAGGTAGAAAATGGCGGAAAGATCATCGTTAAGAATGGCGGCACTCTGGAGACGACCATGGGGGATGACTGTCATATTGACGGCCAGGTCAATGTGGAAGCCGGAGGAACCATGATCAGCCAGATGGGTTCGTCCATCATCGTCGAAAATACCGGAAAACTGATCCTTGACGGCATTTTCCGTGCAGGCGGTTATCAGAATATGGAGCAGGTCAATAATATTTGGTTCGAAAACAAGGGGGCCGTATCCGGTTCGGGATTCATCGTGGTGAGTCCCGTCGCGATGATGGGCGGAGATGCAGGTGTCTCAGCCCAGATCGATGTTGCTTCTAAGGCGCGGCAGCAGCTGGGCGAAAATGACGAGATCAAGGTCCTCATACCTGTCGCGACTTCAGCAGCGCTGGTCGGGATGTCTGAGACACAGGGAGTTGAGGGAGTTATTCTGGAGAAGGATATAACGATCGGCGACGGACAGGAGCCGGATAATATGTGGACCGTCCTCGTTCCCCGTGACAGAACGCTCACGATCGAGGACGGCGGGAGTCTGGCCGGAGAATTCCAGGTCGATCACGGCGGGAAACTGATCGTAAAATCCGGCGGAGCCCTGCGTACGGCTATGGGCGGCAGGTGCCATAACAAAGGTACGCTCATTGTGGAAGACGGCGGGACCATGGAGAGCCGGATGGGTTCGGTCATCATCAACGACGAACCCGGCAGGCTGATACTCGACGGCGTTTTTACTGTCGGCAGTTATCAAGATGACGAATGTCATATGTGGTTCGAGAACAGCGGCAGTATTGAAGGCGGGGGCTTTATCGAAGTCGCTCCTACTCAGATGGATGACGGAGACGCTCCCTTCCCGGCACGTGTTGATGTCGCCAGGCAGGCTGTTTCGGCATTGGGACAGGAAAACGATGTCCTTGTCCTTGTCCCTGCCGGGAGCTTTGAAGAGCTGCAGGAATTGATCGACTCCAGAGGAAAACTGTGTGCCTGCCTGACAGCGGATATCACGGTCGGCGACGGGCAGACATTCGATACAAGAGGCATGGTCATTATACCTGACGGCGTCACTGTCACAATCGGTGACGGTGGGGACTGGACTTCGTCGTTCTACATTGAGGACGGCGGGAAAATGATCGTGGAAGCCGGCGGCGCTTTCGGTACGACCATGGGCCGTGACTGTCATAATGAAGGTCTCATTCAAGTGGAGCTGGGCGGAAGCATCCAAAGTCGGTTCGGTACGGCTATTATAAACGACGATACCGGCAGGATCCGGCTGGACGGCCTCTTCAGCGTCGGCGGTTATCAGGATGAGAACAAGGTGAACCATATATGGTACGGTAATACCGGCTCCATAGAGGGCGTGGGCTTTATTGTGGCAGGTGCGCTCGCCCGTGCAGAGGGAGACGGCATGGCGGCAAAACTGGATGCTGCCTCCAAGATCAAGGCCACTCTTGCGCAAGGCTGCGGCGTCCGTGTCCTCGTGACAGCAATGGACAGCGCAGAGATGAAACAGCTCAATGAGACGAACGGAGTCGATGGGTTCATGCTGAATACACGCAATCCATATGAAGACGAGCCGGAAGGCGGTGGATCCGAGCCAAAGTTCTTTGTCATTGAGGATTCGATGGATACGACCGGGAAAGTGGTCTATAATATCGGCGACAGTGTCATTATTAATCCGGGAGTTTCTTTCACGACGGACTGCTACCTCAGCACTTCGAATGTTATTGTGCAGGGCAGCACTCTGACGGTGAACGGAAAATTCATTGCAAATGAACTTACTGTCGGCGACACTCTGATTATTGGGGATAATGCGGATATTGTCGTGCAAAAGCTTCTTTTTAGCTGGCCGAGCAAGCCGTGCGAAGTTAAAAATGTTACCGGCGAGGTTCACTACGGCGCGATGTATGATCAAAACGACGGTTCCGAAGCGGTCTCCATGAACGAATCCAAAGGCGGGAAGTTCTACATACCGGCGAATCCGACGAGGGACGGGTATACATTTGCAGGTTGGAAAATTACATCCGGCTGGCAGGGAAGCAGCGTATGGACAAACGCAATGGACACAGCCCTTTCCGGAATGCAGGTGAAAACGGATTCGCGCGGTACGTATGTTGAGGAGTCCGGTCTTTTCCCGCTCAGCATCATCGCGCAGTGGACAAAGCCGTCCGCGACGGACGAGTTCACGGATGTTAAGAATCCGAAGCATCCATACTATAACGCAATTTACTGGGCAGCGGGAGAAGGCATCACGAAGGGTTACAAGGACGGATCTTTCGGCATTGACAGGTCCTGCACCCGCGGCGAGATGATCATGTTCCTGTGGAGATTTGCCAAGAAACCTGCGCCGGAGTCTGTCTCAAAGAGTCCGTTCAAGGATGTTCCGATGAATCACACTTTCTTCAAGGCGATCCTGTGGGCTTATCAGACAGGGGTCACGAAGGGCTACAGCGACGGAACCTTCGGCATAAACCGCAGCGTCAGCCGCGGTGAGTGTATGATGTTCCTGTGGAGAGTTAAGAATAAGCCGGCGCCGGATCCGGTGACGAAGTCCCCGTTCAAGGATGTACCGACGAACCATTCGTTCTACAAAGCCATCCTCTGGGGATCACAGAACGGAATTACAAAGGGCTATACTACCGGTTCGCAGAAAGGGAACTTCGGCATCAACGATAACTGCACACGCGGTCAGATCGTCACGTTCCTTTACAGAGCGAAATAAAAAGGTTCAGGTCCAGTTCGCGGGACTTTGCCGGAGAATAGTCTATTATGACGGCGAACTGCCCCCCTCCCACATGTCAGCGACACGGAGGGAAAATAGGATATGTCGGTGGCTAACCGCGCTTTTTGAAGAATTCGACTGCCGAAAATGAGCTGTTTTGCCTGCTGTCAGCACGCTATTTATTCATTTCAGCGATTTAAGACTGCTTTCTGATGAAGAATTCAGGAATTTTAACACCTCAATTTCTGTGATTTCAAAAGAATCGACTGCCGATCCGAAAATGAAAAATGAAGGAAGGACCATGGGTGAAATGCTGCCCCTGGTCCTTCTTCTTTTTGTGGGAATTATATTATTTCACAGCCTTTTGTGGGAACATATTATTTCACAGCCCCGGGCCTTATATGTGGGTGTCGGCACTCACATGCTCATCATATGATAGCAAAATGCATCAGGGCCTTCATGACGCCGTCGTCGTCGATGTCGGCGGTGACATAATCGGCCCCGGCCTTGACCGCCTCCTCGGCGTTCCCGAGCGCGACGCCGATCCCGGCGTATTTCAGCATTTCTATATCATTCTCGCCGTCGCCGAAGGCGATGATCTCATCGCGGGAAATTCCCATGAGATCGATGAACCGGCGGATGCCGGCAACTTTGTCGCCGCCTTCCGGGACGATATCGAGGCCATGCCGGCTCCATCGGGTGATGCTGCACCCCGGAAGATTTTCTACAATAGGCTTCTCGATTTCTTTTGTGCAGTAAATGACGCCCATATAGATCGGCTCGCCGGCGTACTGCCCGATGACCGGGATGCTGGTGTGGATATCGCTGTGAGCGATCCGGACGGAGTCGTCCACGAAATTGATGTACATGCGGTCTTTCGAGATCAGGATCGTGGGGATGTCGCCGCCGCGAAAGAAACGGAGCATGCCGGAAAGAGCCTCCCCCTCCATCGGAACGCCGAAGACGAGGTCCAGCTTCTTATCATGGCAGATCTGTCCGTTCAGCGTGATATACGCGTCAAATCCATATTTCAGAAAATCCAGTTCGACCAGCTCGGATAAGTGGCGGCCTGTCGCGATGACGCAGCAGATCCCCTTTTCCGCAAGCGCCCTGAGAGATGAGAGAGTGCTTTCCGGTACGCGCAGCGTCCTGTGCGAGAACAGAGTCCCGTCAATGTCAAAAAAGGCGGCTTTTATCTGTTTGCCGCCCGTATTCGGTCCGGTCATTTCCTGCATACATCCACCCACTCTTCATAGGGAATCAATCTCTCAAGCTGTTCCTGTGTCATTTCAACGGCGCTGCTTTCGGAGCCTGCCGCCGGGAACACGGTCTCGTGGGCCTTCAGCGAGACATCCAGATAGATCTTTACGCCTTCCTTCAGGGCAAATGGACACACGCCCCCCGGCGGATGCCCCAGATATTCCTCTACCATTGCAAATGGGATCATCTTTGCCTTCGAATGGAACTGCTCTTTATACTTTCTGTTATCAATTCTCGACATACCGGATACGACGATAACGACGGCCTCATCTCCGAGCAGGAAAGCCAGTGTCTTCGCGATCTGGTCGGGCTCGGTCCGGACTGCTTCCGCGGCGAGTTCGACAGTGGCCGTTGAGACGGAGAATTCAAGGATCTTTCCTTCAAGTTCGGTATTTTCGAAATACTTCCTGACAAGTTCTACTGACATAGATCAATCTCCGATATCTGATAGGATTAAGTCCTGTCTTTGGGACTTTCGCTTTATTATAGCAAAAAGCGGGAGCTTCCGCATAGAGTCTGCCTTTTTATTTGCGAGCGATTATTCCGCATCTGCCTCGGCAAATGGTAGGATCTTACGGAATTTGCCTGAAAAATGGCAGGATCTTACGGTCTTTGATAAAATCCATTTACATAATGTCGGTAATCTGCTACCCTCAAGGAACTAAATAGTAATCGCGTCCGTATTTCCCGTCCCGGCGTCCCGTGGAACCCTGGATATCTCATGGGGCAGGGCAGCCAGTATTCCTCTTGAACAATATAAAACTAAAACGACCCATTTTATATTATATGGGAGTGTCAGAAAGGAGCAGCCATGCAGGAACTATACCGTGAGCTACGTAAGGAGCTGATGGCCCGCCTTGCGGATGCGGGCGAAGTGACGGACAGGCAGATCAGGGACATGATCACCGAGCTGGTCATTGAGGCGGGCCGGGAGAGATACATGACACTCGATATGCGGTCGAATATCTCAAGAGAGCTCTTCTATTCCGTCCGAAAACTGGATATTCTGCAGGATCTGATCGACGATCCCAGCGTCACGGAGATCATGGTCAACGGGCCAGGATGTATCTTTGTGGAGAAGGAGGGCCGGCTCATGCGATGGGACCACAATTTTTCCTCCCCGGAGAAACTGGACGATGTCATTTCACAGATCGTCGGCAAGGTGAACCGTGTGGTCAACGAGCGAAGCCCGATCGTCGACGCCAGACTGCCGGACGGCAGCCGGGTCAACGTTGTCGTCTCCCCGGTCGCCCTCGAAGGACCGGTCCTCACGATCCGCAGATTTCCGGAGGAGCCGATCACAATGGACAAACTGATCCGTTATGGCAGCATTACCGCGGAAGCGGCGTCATTTCTCAAGGCCCTGGTCAGGGCCGGCTATTCCATTATCATAGGCGGGGGAACTTCCGCCGGCAAGACAACGTTCCTGAATGCGCTGTCGAACTACATACCCAAATCCGAACGTATTATCACGATCGAGGACAACGCGGAACTGCAGATCCAGGGCGTCCTGAATCTGGTCCGCATGGAAGCCAAGCAGGCGAACATGGAGGGCAACACCGAGATCACGATACGGGATCTCATAAAGTCCAGTCTTCGAATGAGACCGGACAGAATAATCGTCGGGGAGGTGCGCGGCGGAGAGGCGGTCGATATGCTGCAGGCTTTCAATACCGGACATGACGGCTCCCTCTGCACCATCCACGCCAACAGCAGCTATGACATGCTCTCCCGGCTCGAGACGATGGTCCTCATGGCGTTTCCGCTCCCGCTGCCCGCCATCCGCAGGCAGATAAGCTCGGGAGTCGATATTTTGGTCCACCTCGGCCGCCTGCATGACCGCACAAGACGAGTCCTTGAGATTGCCGAGGTCGATGGCATGGACGGGGAGGAGATTAAGATTCACAGCCTCTTTGCGTGGAATGACGTAAAGGAGGAACTGGAAAGGACAGGCGAACTTACGCACCGTCTGAAGCTCATGCGGAGCGGCGTTGCAGCCTGTGACATTGTGCCGGCTGCAGAGAGCTGAAGCCTCACCGCGGCAGTCTTACGCCGGCGCAGCATATGAGGCGGTATGGGCGCGATCAGGAAAAAGGAGCCAAAAAGTATGGGAAGAGACAGGGACAGCGCTATGCGAAAGAACAGCCAAGCCGCAAAAAAGAAGCTGCATTGGAAGGCGGCCAGTAAGAGCGGCCAGGTCGATTACAGATCTTGGGCGGCCTCACCGGCGGAGTATCTGAAGGCCGTCCTCGTCGCCGCCGCGCTGGTGCTGGCTGTCAACTATCTCTTTTACCGGAGATGGTGGACGGTACTGCCGCTTTCGCCGGCCGGCTTTTTTGCCGCGCGCATGTATCTGAAGACGTGTCTTGAGGGAAGAAAACGGAAGATGAGAAGTGAGTTCCGGGAAGCCCTGAACTGTCTTGCGGTCTCGCTCCGGGCCGGTTATTCTGTCGAGAACGCGATCCGTGAGACTGCGAGGGATCTTGGAATCATACTGGGTGCTGACGCCGACATGACAAGGGAATTCGAATATATCCACACGCAGGTGCAGGTATCGGTCCCGGTGGAAACACTGCTCCTTGATTTCGCGGGAAGGTCGGGGTCGGAGGATATCGAGGCATTTGCAGCGGTCTTTACGACCGCCAAAAAGACAGGCGGAAATCTTGTGGAGATCATTTTGCAGACGGCGAGGACGATCAGCGACAAGATCGATGTCGAAAGGGAGATCGAGACTTCGCTTGCAGCCAAAAAGTACGAGCAGAAGATCATGTCTGTGATGCCCTGCGGAATCATCTGCTATATGCGGGCGGCTTCGCCGGGCTTTCTGGACGTCCTGTATACCACTGCGTTCGGACTTGTCGTCATGACCGTCTGTCTTTTTGTCTATGCCGGAGCAATCTGGTGGGGAGCGAAGATTGTCGATATCGAGGTGTAGAACGCCGGAAAGGAGATTCGGATGAGAATGATGATTGTCCATGCGGCTGTACTGGGCGCATTTGCAGTGCTTTTTCTGTGGAGCAGGGGGACATTTGCCCGCACCTCGAGGCTGATCAACCGGAGATTTCTGGACCCGCTCGGGCTTCGTGACGCGGAGGTGAAACTTGCGCTGCTCATAGTATTTGCGGCAAATATCCTCGGCGCCCTCTCCCTCGCAGCCGAATGGTCGGGCAGCACGGTCCGGGACGGCTATCTGATCCGTGAAGATTACGGCGGGGCGTCGTACGTGACCGGACTTGATGTTGATCTCGGAGGCGAAAAGGGCAGTGTCGAGATCGAGGTCCCCTCGAGGATGCGGACGGAGGAGGAGACGGACGAACTGCTCTCCGTCGCGGCAGCCCGGCTGCCGGACCTGGTGCTGCATGGAATGCCGGCGTCCCGCGTTGACAGCGACCTTTATTTTGCGGAGACGGTAGGCGATGCGGGAATCCGGGCCTCCTTTATGACGAGCGATCCGGCGCTCGTGGACTGGGACGGAAAACTGGGCCGAACGATACCGCCGGCCGGAGCGGATGTCACGCTCACTGCGGACCTTATACTGGACGATCATGTAAAGGAAATAACAATATGTGTTACCGTGTACCCCAAAGCGCTCACCGATGCGGAAAAGTTCGGGGAGACAGTCACGCGGGCGGTGGAGAGTGCAAATGCAGCAGACGCCGGCAGCGACCGGTTCACCCTGCCTGAGACAATTGACGGCAGGCCCGCAAGCTGGTCGGCACCCGCATCGTCGAGCGGTCTTTCGATCCTTGCGATCGGCCTCATCGCGGCAGTTCTGTTCCTGTTCTCAAAGTTACAGAACCGGGGGATCGAGACGGATAAAAAGAGACAGCAGCTCCTCCTTGACTATCCTCACGTCATCAGCCGGCTGGTGCTTCTGCTAAATGCGGGGATGAGCATGCGGACAGCCTTTGCCCGGATCGCAGCCGACTACAGGAAGGAGCTCGCGCGCGGAGGCAGAGTGCGGGAAGGCTACGAGGTCATCTTAAAGGCGTCTTATGAGATGGAAAAAGGGGTGTCTGAGATCGATGCGTACGCACATATCGGGAAGAATACGCCGGAGGTGAGGTATAAGACTTTTTCCACCCTGCTCGTCCAGAATCTCAGGAAGGGCAGCAGGGAACTAGTGGGGATCCTTGAGAGGGAGGCGGCGGAGGCGTTCGAGGAGAGAAAAAAGGAAGCCCGGATACTTGGCGAGCAGGCGGGAACAAAGCTGATGTTCCCGATGCTGCTCATGCTTGGGGTCGTGATTGTCATCCTCATGCTCCCGGCTTATCTGTCTTTCCAGGGATGAGGGCTCCCGCCGCGCCCGCTTTGTGTCCGGTAGTGCAGGCGCAAGGTCACCTGTCAGACAGCAGGCGCAAGGCCGCCTGCCCGATCGAAGGCGTTCCGCCTTATACAAGCATTTTCCCGTGCTTTATGACGTGCCGGACCGCAAGATCCTCATCAAGCAGAACGACATCGGCGTACTTGCCCTCTTCGAGCGTACCGTAATCACGGAGGATGCCCAGCGCTCTGGCCGGGTGGGAGGTCGCGCAGGCGACCGCGGTCTCAAGCGGGATGTTCATCTCAAGGACGGCTGTGCGCAGGCAGTCCATCAGGTTCGAGACGGAGCCGGCGATCGTGCCGTCGGCAAGGCGGCAGTAGCGGCCCTGCTTGGTGATTTTCTGGCCGCCGAGCTCATATTCGCCGTCCGGCATGCCCGCCGCGCGGAGACTGTCGGAGATGAGGATCATGCGTTCCGGTCCGTTGAACTTAAAGGCCGCCCGCACCATGGACGGGTGGATGTGGATGCCGTCGCAGATGAGCTCGACGCCTGCATGCGGACTGTCCGCGACAGCGCCGGGAACGCCGGGCGCGCGGTGAGAGAAGGCAGGCATGGCGTTAAAGAGATGAACGGCGTGGCATGCCCCCGCGTTCAGCGCTAGAAGGGCCGTATCGTAATCGGCGTTCGTGTGGGCGAGGGACACGTTGACAAAGTCCCTGACCGAAGCGATATATTCTTTGAAATTTGGATTGCATTCCGGCGCGAGGCCGATGAATTTCACAAGACCTTTCGCGGCGTCCTGGAAGCCGCGTGCGACACCGGCGTCACAGGGAAGAATATAGTTGGGGTTCTGGGCCCCTTTTTTGGCAACGCTGATGAACGGCCCTTCCATGTTGACGCCGACGAGATCCGCACAGTCCGCGTAAGCCTCCGGATCTTCCCTTGCAGCGTCCGCGTAGGCGGCCATATTGGCAAGGATGTCATTTAGCTCATCGACCGGCAGCGTCAGCGTCGCGGGGCAGATGGCGGTAATTCCCGATAACGCTTCGTATCTTGCGATCTTATGCACTGTCTCGAAACCCCCGTCGCAGACATCAAGTCCGAGGGCGCCGTGGAAGTGGAGATCGATGAGCCCGGGAATGGCGTAGGCGCCCATGCCGTCAATGACTTCCTTACACCCGGAAATATCGAATCCTGCGGGAAGGAATGCGCCTATGCGACTATTGTCTATCTTCAGCGTTCCCTCATGAAATACTTCGTCAGCTCCGTAAATTTTAATATTCGTGATGATCATATTTAACTACCTCTTTTCTGCCGGGCAGACTGGACGAGTTCGGCTGTCCGCCCGGGTGACATGATCAGACAGGACTTAAGACAATCATACTCCCTGGCGCACGAAAAAGCGACTTAATACTTATTTTTCTCATGGCGTCCATGCAGCGCATATGCACAAAACGGTTCATTTTGCATCGCTTGCGGGTGCCCCCGCCGGGATCGGTCTTTTTGTGGTATAATCTTTGCTGGAAACAGTATTGTCATGTTTTGATCAAAGTTCCATGCTGCGGATCAGGAAATAGTTGAACCGTGAAACCGGATACGATGAAATACGATGGGAAATAGTATGCCAAAACAGAGAGAGAAAATCGAGTTCAGATATTATAACATTCCCGCAGGCACCTATGTGCTGCCGAAGATCGGCTCCGCATGGGAGCAGGAATACGGCATAGGGATGAACGGAATGCTGCACTTCCATAATTATCTGGAAATCGGATACTGCTATCATGGCAGCGGAAAACTTATCATCGAAGACCGAGAATACAGATACAGCGACAACATGTACACGTTCATACCAAAGAATATGCCTCATACGACGATCAGCGATCCGGGAAATTTATGCAAATGGGAATTTCTGTTCATCGATCTCGACAGTTTTATACGCGACGAGATCCATTCAGAGTACCTGTCCAGGGACGATCTGCTGCGTATCACGAACAAAAGAGGGACGCTCAAGTCAATGAAGAACCATCCGGTCATGGGGCAGCTGATCAGGAACATTCTGAGAGAATGTCACGAGCCGGATACCTACAGCCCGGAGAGTATCAAAGGATATCTGTACTCGATGATCATCGAGGTCCTGCGTCTTGATGAGGAGAGGGAAGGGGCGAAACGCAATACGCGGATCAACCGTTATGTCAAGAGCGCGGTCGACTATATCAGTCAGCACTATACGGAAGATATCAAGATCCGGGAACTGGCAGGAAGCTGCGGTCTCAGCGAGAGCCATTTCAGGAGGATCTTTATCGAGAGCGTCGGTATGAAGCCGATCGAATATCTCAACCTCGTCAGGATCGAGCATGCATGTATGCTCATCCGCAAGGGGGAGCATTCTATGGAAGATATATGCTATGAAGTCGGATATCAGACTCCCTCGACATTTAACCGGAACTTTAAGATCGTCACCGGGATTTCACCGCGTGACTTTAAGAATACATCAGGCACAGCAACGCCGCTGACCCATTTCAGGGTTTCTGCGCAAAAAGGATGGGAGGGGATTGATTTTATTTCGAGTGAATGAGCGAATTTGCAAAAATACAGATTGTTAATCAGTGGTATTTCTCAAGAAAAGCAAGTATAATGACTATTAGTTTAAAGGAATTGGTTCGAATTATCGTCAGAGTGCACAAAGAAAAAAGCATGATGCGTGAATTCGACCGGAGAAAAAGGAGGTATCTATGAAGAAAAAACTTTTATCAGTCATGCTCGTTGGAGCAATGATCGCTTCACTGGCAGCTTGCGGCGGATCATCAGGCGGCGGCAGCGCAGCGCCGGCAGCAGGCGGAACAGAGAGCTCGGCAGCAGCACCGGCAGCAGGTGACGCAGCGCATACACTTTCTGTTTCTGCGTGGGATCACAACTTCAACATCCCGGCGCTCCTCGCAGCAGCAGAGGACTACAAGGCCAATGTGGATCCGGACTTTGAACTGGTCATCAATGAAACCTCAGGTTCTACCGACATTGAGACCGCCATCACGACAGGCGGCAGCGCCGGCGATTTCAGCCAGCTGACAGATATCGTTCTGTTCCAGGATCATTACATTCAGAAGTATGTTGCCGATTATCCGGACGCATGGGTGCCGGTAGAAGGCGCTGACATTGACTGGAGTGATTTCGGTGAGGAAAAACTTTCCTACAGCATCAACGATGGACAGCACTATGGTGTTCCGGTAGATAACGGTACAGTAATCTTCGCGTACCGCGTGGATCTTCTTGAGGAAGCCGGCTACACGATTGATGATGTGACAGACTGCACATGGGCTGACTGGATCAAGATCGGCGAGGATGTCTACAACAAGACAGGTAAGTATCTCATGTCTGCGGACGGCGACGGCAATGACCTTCCGTACATGATGCTTCAGGCAGAAGGCGTCTCCCAGTGGAAGGACGGCGAGCCTTACATCACCGAGAACGAGACAATGGTCAAGATCATCGACGTTATTGTTGAAGCTGTTCAGAAGAATGCTCTGTACCTTGCAAACAACTGGTCTGATTACACAGATCAGACGATCCAGGGCGACATGGTCGCCGGCGTCATGAACGGCAACTGGATCATCCCGACGATCAAGCAGGTCGCTGAGAACTCCGGCAAGTGGGAGATCACAAATATGCCGACACTGAACGGCGGCGGCGGATATGCTGCCAACGGCGGTTCTTCCCTCTACATCACAAGCAACTGCGCGAATGTTGATCTTGCGAAAGACTTCCTTGCCAAGACATTCGGCGGCTCCACAGCTACTTATGACAAGGCTCTGACGGACGGCGGCGTCATCACATGCTGCATCTCCGCAGGTCAGTCCGATATCTATCAGGCAGGCGTTGACTACTTTAACGGACAGGCAATCTACACCGACATCGTCGCCATGGGCGCCAAGGTTCCGGTCGTAGAGCAGAATGATTATCACTATGACTGCCGCCGCCTTGTAGGCGCAGCCATCATCAACATCTCCCAGGGAGGCGCTACGACAGCAGATGCCCTGAAAGATGCGGAAGAGCAGCTCAGATTCCAGATGGGACTTTAATACACGACTTGCATATGCGACTTGATTTTAGCTGATTGATTCTGACACATAAAAACGGGGAACCGGTTTTCCGGTTCCCTGTTCAAGCGAAAGGGGGAAAACGTCTTGAAATCGAAGAGCGTAACCGCTAAGCAGGAAAGATGGGGCTGGCTGTTTCTTATGCCGGCGACGATTCTCATCTGCATCATGAGTTTCTATCCCATCATCCAGGCTTTCTTAACATCTTTTAAGACAGGCTCCAGTGCCAACATGAAATGGGCACAGCCGATCATCTACAATTACACCAGAATGTTCTCGGATAAGCTCTTTATGAGATCCGTGACAAATACATTTTTATATCTGATCATTCAGGTCCCGATCATGTTGATCTTCGCGATCCTGCTTGCGCAGCTTCTTAACAACAAGGATCTGCGGTTCCGGGGAATTTTCCGTACCTGTGTGTTCCTTCCGTGCGCAACAGCCCTGGTCTCCTACTCGCTGATCTTTAAGTCTCTGTTCGCGACCCAGGGCCTCATTAACTCGATCCTTCAGGCTCTGCATATCACAAGTTCGAATGTCAACTTCCTCGGAACGGCGTGGACGACCAAGATGGTCATCATCCTCGCGCTGATCTGGAGATGGACCGGCTACAATATGGTCTTTTATCTTGCGGGTCTTCAGGGTATTGAGTATTCGGTCTATGAAGCGGCCAAGATCGACGGCGCGAACGGCTGGAAGACTTTCTGGAATATTACCGTTCCGCTTCTTCGCCCGACGATCATCATGACGTTCATTATGTCCATCAACGGTACGCTGCAGCTGTTCGACGAGTCGGTCAACCTGACAGCAGGCGGTCCGGCCAACTCGACGATCACCATGTCCCACTACATCTATAATAACTCCTTCGGACAGGGCGTCGCGAACTTCGGCTATGCGTCGGCGATGTCGTTCTTCGTCTTTATCCTTGTGGCAATCCTTGCCGCCATTAACCTGAAAGTAGGTGATACACGTGACTGAGTATAAGAACCGTTCCATGATCCAGAGAAGGCTGATCCCTTCCTATATCTTTCTCACCATCGTATCATTTCTTTCGGTATTTCCGCTTTACTGGATGATTACCGCCGCAACGAACAAGAGTGTCGACGTTGCACGCGGCAAGATCGTTTTCGGCAGTTATCTAATGGAGAACTGGGCAAGACTCAATCAGCTTCAGGACCTTGGCGGCGCTATGAGGAATTCCTTCGTCTATGCGGCAGTCCAGACGGTCCTCGCCCTGCTCATCTGTTCTCTCGCCGGTTTCGGATTCGAGCTTTACCATGATAAGAAGAAGGACTTTCTGTTCGGCGTTCTTCTGATGGCTATGATGGTCCCGGGCGTCGCCACAATGATCCCGCTCTTTAAGATGATGTCTAAGCTCGGCTTCCTGAATACGGTATGGGGCTTTATGCTTCCGGGTATTTCTACGCCGTTCCTTATCATGATGTTCCGTCAGAATTCCAGGAACTTCCCGATCGACATCATGGAAGCCGCCCGTATCGACGGACTTACTGAAGTGCAGATCTTCTTCCAGATGTATCTGCCGGTCATGAAAGCAACCTACGCGGCTGCGGCTGTTATCACTTTCATGAACGCATGGAACGCATATCTGTGGCCGAGAGTCATCATGACAGACAAGAAAGCCCAGACAATGCCTATGCTGATCGCCAACCTTGCAGCAGGCTATACCGTCGACTACGGCGTCCTGATGCTCGGCGTTCTTTTCTGTTCGATTCCGACAATGATCATCTTCTTCGTACTGCAGAAGCAGTTCACGGAAGGTATCACGGGCGCAGTTAAGTAAACGTATAAATTTGAAGACCAACGGGGCGTGTGCCGCAGATATGAGACCGGTATGTTTGAGACGTTTGTCCGCCGGCAGGGGGAGAAAGTCTCAATGAAGAAAATGCACAGCGCGCACACCCCCGCTGTTTTTATACCCAAAAACGGGCTGTTGCAGCCATTCTGAAGCAAAATTTGTGAAGAAAGTAAAACGCAGAGGATAAGAGTATGGCAATATTTGATTATAGTATTGTAAAAAATCCGGAAATTTTCATGCAGAACCGGCTTGGAGCTCACTCCGATCATGAGTATTACAGTTCACGGAAAGCCGCGGAAACAGGGGTATCAGATTATAAATACTCTTTGAACGGCATCTGGAAATACGCATTTGCGAAAAATTATGAACTGGCGCCGAAGGGATTTGAAAAAGTGGATTTCGACACCAGAAAGTGGGATGTCATCCGTGTGCCTGCCCATATCGAGATGGAGGGATACGGTCATCCCCAGTATGTGAACGTTCAGTATCCGTGGGACGGATATGAAGCGATCCGTCCGGGTGAGATTCCCGAAGTATTCAATCCGACATCAAGCTATGTGAAGTATTTCGAACTGCCGGACTTTATGAAGGGACGGAGAGTGTTCATCTCCTTCCAGGGAGTAGAGAGCGGTCTCGCCGTCTGGCTGAACGGTGAGTATATAGGCTATTCGGAGGACGGCTTCACTCCGTCCGAATTCGAGCTCACAGATTTTGTCCATGCGGATGGCGAAAACAAACTGGCGGTCCAGGTGTTCCGCTTTACAGCGGGCAGCTGGTGCGAGGATCAGGACTTCTTCCGCTTTTCGGGTATTTTTAGGGAGGTATATCTGTACACGATCCCGGATGTCCATGTGAGAGACCTGAGGATCCGGACACTGCTGGATGATTCCTATAAAGACGCGGATCTTGTTACGGAACTTGATTCCACAGGCGAAGGCAGCGTGAAGCTGACGCTTCTTAACGGCGCCGATGTGGTCGCCGGGGCGGCGGCGGATCTGACAGCGGGCTCGACAAAGATTACGATGCCGGTCGAAGATCCGGCCAAGTGGAGCGCAGAGATGCCGAATCTCTACCGGCTTATGATCGAGGTCTTTGACGCAGAGGGGAATCCTTGCGAATACATCTGTGAAAAGGTCGGCTTCCGCAGATTTGAATTGATCGATCACATTATGTGCCTTAATGGGAAGCGCATTGTGTTCAGGGGCGCGAACCGTCATGAGTTTTCCGCGAGGACCGGTCGTGTCGTAAAGTACGAGGACATGGTCAAAGATGTCCGCACAATGAAGCAGTATAATATCAACGCGATCCGGACCAGCCACTACCCGAACCGCACGGAGCTCTATCGGCTCTGCGACGAGTATGGTCTCTATATGATCGATGAAACGAATCTGGAATCCCATGGCGTCTTCAACGCGGTCGTCCGCCAGAAAGAGCCGCTTGAATTTGCCGTACCGGGAAACCGTCCGGAATATGTGGAGATGCTGATCGACCGCGCCCGGTCCATGTTCGAGCGGGACAAGAATCATCCTGCCATTCTCATCTGGTCGTGCGGGAACGAGTCGTTCGGCGGCGAGGATATTTTCAAGATACATGAAGCATTCCACGCATGGGATCCGGACAGGCTGGTCCACTATGAAGGAATCACGTGGGACAGAAGATATCCGGGCACATCGGACATAGAGAGCACGATGTACGCGCCGGTCTGGGATATTACCCAGTTCCTGAGCGAGAGACGGGATAAGCCGTATATTAACTGCGAATACACGCACGCGATGGGTAATTCCTGCGGCGCTATGCACAAGTATACGGAACTCACGGAGACGGAACCGCTCTTCCAGGGGGGATTTATCTGGGACTATATTGATCAGGCTATCCTCAGAAAGGACCGCTTCGGCAATGAGTACCTCGGCTACGGCGGCGATTTCGGTGACAGGCCGAACGATGGCAGCTTCTCAGGCAACGGAATTGTATATGGTCTCGACCGTGACGTCTCTCCGAAAATGCAGGAAGTCAAATTCAATTATCAGGCGATCAAAGTCTCCTTCGACGGAACGAATATTATTGTCAAGAATAATAATCTGTTCGCGAATACCGGCGATTTCAACTGCGTTGTCCGGGTCGAAAAAGAAGGCCGGCTGATTACACGTGAGGTCGGCTGCATCGAGGTCGCTCCGCTTACAGAGAGCCGCATGCCGCTTCCGATCGATCTGCCGGAGGACGAGGGCGAATATGTCGTCACAGTCTCGTTCGAGCTCAAGGAAGATACGCTCTGGGCCGGTGCCGGCCACGAAGTCGCGTACGGACAGACCACGATCGGCAGGTACAGGCAGAGCGAACACAGAAAAGGCTATATGAAGGTCACGAACGGCTGGGATAATGTAGGCGTCAGAGGCGACGACTATGAGATCCTGTTCTCGAAACTTCACTGTGGACTTGTTTCTTATAAATATGGCGGACGCGAGATGATCGACCGCATGCCGAAGCCCAATTTCTGGAGACCGATGACGGAGAACGACAACGCCTGCCTGCTCCCGTTCCGTGCGGGCGACTGGAAGATCGCCAGCATGTACGTGACGCATAAGACTCATCACGGCCGCTGGGGAACAGATCCGGTATTTGATCCGGAAGAAGTAAAGATCACATATACATATCACCTGCCCACAAAGCCTGCAATGGACTGCCTGCTGTCCTATAAAGTCCTCGGCGATGGAACGATTGAAGCCCATCTGCATCTGGACGCGTCGGACAAGGTCGGCGAGCTTCCGGAGTTCAGCGTGATATTCACGATCGACGCTGATTTTGACAATCTCAAATGGTACGGCCGCGGTCCGGAAGAGACCTACGCGGACAAGGACCACGCAAAACTCGGCGTATACAGTACAAAAGTGGCCGATACGGTCGCAAAATATCTGGTGCCGCAGGAGAGCGGCAACCACACGGATGTACGCTGGGCGGAGATCACAGATGATCTCGGACGCGGCCTCCGTATCGAGGGCGACACACTCAGTCTGAATGTCTCGCCGTGGACGCCGCATGAGATCGACAACGCGTTCCACCCGAATGAGCTGCCGCCGGTCCTCCATACATATGTCCGCGTCGGTCTCGCTCAGATGGGCGTCGGCGGGGACGATACATGGGGAGCGATGCCGCATCCGGAATACAGAATTGATAATTCAAAACCGCTTGATCTCACATTTACGTTCAGAGGTATCTGACGGGCGTATGCAGGAAGGAGAGAGCATGAGTGATTTCATTGTAAATATCATCCATCGCCCCGAGATGGTGCCGGAGTATTCAGCAACTGTGACCGGCCACGGTAAGAAGGAGGATATCGGCGATAAAAAGCTGCTGACCGAGTCCCTTGATATTTTTAAGACACAGCAGCATCTTGCCCATGTGAACGGACTCAAGGTCACGATCCAGATGACATATGCATCGCTTTTTA
>JAZRKZ010000443.1:0-7968 GCA_045646565.1 Lachnospiraceae bacterium | reverse complement strand
TTGGACTTTTCGATATAGCTGACCATCATTGAATGGTTATATCTCACATCGACCTGAAGCTCCGCATCGAGCAGCGCAAGATACAGCGTCGTCGCGACCTGGCAGATTCCTCCGCCGTAAGTATCGACGACGGAGCCCTCCGCGATCGACGGAGCCAGCGCATAGCCGTTCTCGGCCGTGAAAGGTACGACATGGTCCAGCAGCGAGAATGACTCGCCCGGCATGAGGATCGTGCCGGAGATCAGTCTTACTCCGTTCTCAATGTTTTTGCTTCTGGCGTTGGAACTTCCGCCGTAATCTGTCCAGCCTCTGCCCAGGACGTCTTTGACTTTGTCGAGGGAGTCCGCCGGGACCCTGGGAGTGAGCGTCTTGGAGGAGAGTGTGATCTCCGGTTCCCCGTTCTGCCAGCCTGAATTCAGATAGACCATGAGCTGACTGTAGGAACTGTTCTGATCGACCTCAATGCCGTTCGAACCGGGAGTAATGTCAAGTTTCCCGTCCTTCCCCACCGCGATCTTGCTGCTCACAGGACTTGTATAGACCTCATCCGCAATCTCTTCAATGAAATATGTGACAATGTCCGAATCATAGGACTTTTCGAGAAGGAGCGTTCGCCCTTCTTCGGCGATGTCCTTGCGCATCTTATATCTCTCGAGGATATTTCCGCTGCGGCCGAGCTTCATGGCCTCCTCGGCAACATCCGTGTTCGTCCACTGAAAGCCGAGATCGGACATGGCTATTTCCCGCGTATAGTTCTCACCGACATGTATGATCAGCTTTGACGCCGCCATCTCGCTGATATGTTCCTCGACCGCTGCCTGTGCCTCCGCCAGTGTCATGCCGGAAACGTCGACGGATCCGATCGTTACGCCGCCGAGGATCGTCTGTCCGGCCGGCAGCTTCTCTTCTTTCTCCTCGGAGAGCGCAGCGACGCTGCTTTCGTCCTCAGGAACAGAATACGCCACAGAACTCTCTGTGGCGCTGTTCATATCGGATGCCATAGCCGGCATTACCAGACCGAGAATCATGGTCAGTGCCAGAATGATGGCTATTATTGCAACGACGATCCGCTGCCATTTTTTATTCATCATAATGCCTGTCCCCGCATCTTTTGTTTCCGCCGGAGGAACCGGCCCGGCGCAGCCAATGCGCCGCGTCATGGGCAGTCCCCGTCCGGCCTGATGTTTCTGCCTGATTATTCAAGCGGATATTTGTCTGTCAGTTCCTTAACGATCGCCCTGGCAGTCTCGACATTGGCCTCGCTTGCGGCGACCAGCGCGATTGCTTCAGCGACACGGTCCATATCTGCCGTGTTGAAGCCGCGGGTCGTGCAGGCAGGCGTTCCGAGACGGATACCGCTCGTGACGAACGGAGATCTCGGGTCGCGCGGAACTGTGTTCTTGTTGGCTGTGATATTTGCAAAATCCAGGCGGGCCTCCAGCTCTTTACCGGAAAGGTCCGTATCCCGGAGATCGACCAGCATCAGATGGTTGTCTGTGCCGCCGCTCACGATCTTAAGTCCGCGGTCCATCAGGCCTTTGGCCAGCGCCTGTGCGTTGTCGACGACACGGCCTGCGTAATCCCTGTATTCCGGCTGCAGATCTTCCAGAAGCATAATGGCCTTGGCCGCGATGGAGTGCATCTGCGGACCGCCCTGTGTTCCCGGGAAAATGGACTTATTGAGCTTGTGGTCCTTGGCAAATTCAGCGTCGGCAAGAATCATGCCGCCGCGCGGTCCGCGCAGGGTCTTATGCGTCGTTGTTGTCACGACATGCGCGTACGGGAACGGACTCGGATGATAACCGGTCGCCACAAGACCGGCGATATGAGCCATGTCCACCATGAGATACGCGCCGACCATATCCGCGATATCGCGCATACGCTTGAAATCAATGGTCCGGCAGTATGCGGAAGCGCCGGCGACGATCATCTTCGGACGGCACTCTTTAGCAATACGCTCGACTTCATCGTAATCGATAAAGCCATTCTCATCCACGCCGTACGGAACGGCGTTGTAGTAGGCGCCTGATACATTTGCAGCAGAACCGTGTGACAGGTGTCCGCCTTCGTCGAGCTTCATTCCCATGAATGTATCGCCCGGCTGAAGCAGAGCAAAGAAAACGGCGAAATTGGCCTGTGCGCCGGAGTGCGGCTGAACGTTGGCATAGGTGCAGCCGAACAGCTTCTTGGCGCGGCTGATTGCCAGCTCTTCAATTTCATCAACGCACTCGCATCCGCCGTAATAGCGGTGCAGCGGATAACCCTCTGCATATTTATTGGTCAGCACCGAGCCAAGTGCGGACATGACTGCCTTACTGGCCCAGTTCTCTGACGCGATCAGTTCAATGTGTGAGTTCTGACGATCGAATTCCCTCTGAATAAGATCAGCAATTTGGGGATCCACTTTTCTTATGTCTTCAAGAGTATACATTCCATTCCTCCATAAGGTGCGGCTTTTCTAGCGGTTTCGTTATCCGGCCGCCCTCACCCTTTCGCTCCGGCACTCGCCGGATTTTAGTGCTGTTTATGACGTAGCTACCTTATTATACATTAGTTTTATTAAAATGCAAATTCAAACGCACGGCGCACTGTAAGCTTTGGTAATGTGCGGAGACTTTTTCAATTTTGCTTTGTGTTTTTAGACATATTTGCAAATTTTGTGTACTCCGGAAGCCATACAAGCTTGACCGTACCGATCGGACCGTTCCTCTGCTTGCCGATAATGATCTCCGCGATACCCTTTTCTTCCGTGTCTTTATTATAATAATCGTCGCGGTAAATGAACATGACCACGTCGGCGTCCTGCTCGATCGCGCCGGATTCACGAAGATCGGACATCATCGGCCGATGATCCTCTCGCTGTTCGACTGCCCGGTTGAGCTGCGACAGAGCCACGATCGGGATATTCAGCTCACGGGCGAGGGACTTCAGGGCACGCGAGATGTCGGATATCTCCTGCTGGCGGTTCTCATTTCTCCCGCCGTTGCCCGCCATGAGCTGCA
Organism: Lachnospiraceae bacterium; assembly: GCA_045646565.1. Lineage (GTDB taxonomy): Bacteria > Bacillota > Clostridia > Lachnospirales > Lachnospiraceae > Chordicoccus. Next base: position 4,966 of record JAZRKZ010000443.1, on the reverse strand, counting down.
GATAGTCGATGAATATGATCTGAATATCGCACTCCAGCTTGTACTTGCGGGCCCTCGAGCGGAACTCCTGAAGATTAATGCCCGGCGTGTCGTCAATGACCAGCCTGGAATTGCTGATAACGCCGGCGCCCTCCACGAGCTTGGCCCACTCCTCGTCCTTCAGCTTGCCGGTGCGAAGAGACTGGGCGTTCACGCGGGATTCGAGCGCGAAGAGACGGTTCATCAGCTGGTCGCGGCTCATCTCCAGGGAAAAGAGCGCGCACGGAATATTTTTCCGGAACGCCATGTACTCGGCTATATTGAGGACGAACGCCGTCTTGCCCATGGACGGTCTCGCAGCGATCAGAATAAAGTCCGAAGGCTGGAACCCGGATGTCTTGTAGTCGAGATCCAGAAAGCCGGTCGCAAGGCCGGTCACAGAACTCTTCTGACGGGACGCGCTCTCGATCTTCTCGAGCGTCTGCATGACGATATCCCGGATCGGGGTATACTCACTGGTCGATTTCTGCTGCAGAACGTTAAAGACACTCTTCTCCGTCGCCTCGAGGATCGTCGGAAGATCGTCGTGGCCAAGATAGCAGTTGTTCTCGATATCCTGAGCGACTTTGATCAGACGGCGGAGCGTCGCCTTCTCCGCCACGATATTGGCGTAGTGGCGGATATTGGCGGATGTGGGGACCGAGGTCACGAGTTCTGTCACGAAGGAAATATCCGTGAGCTCCGGCGGCACATCCTTTTCCCTGAGGGCGTTCTGGAGCGTAATGACGTCGACCGGCTTATCCTTATCGAAAAGCTCTTTCATGGCTTCGAAAATGATACCGTACTGCTGTTCATAAAAATCCTCTTTCGTGAGGATCTCAAGCGCAGTCAGTACGGCTTCATGGTCCATCAGCATGGAGCCAATGACAGACTTCTCCGCATCAAGAGCATGAGGCGGGATGCGTTTAATAAGAGCTTCTTCCATCGGATCTCCTTATCAGATTTCCTTTACAATTACTTTCAGGTTCGCTGTGACCTTCGGATGGATCCTGATCGGGACAGCGGTCTCGCCCAGTTCGCGGAGCGGGCTTCCAAGTACCATCTTTTTCTTATCGAGCTCGATGCCGAGCTGTTTTCTGGCCGCCTCGGCGATTTCCTTTGTGGAAACGGAGCCGAAAGATTTACCGCCGGTTCCGACTTTGATACCGACGGTGACAGATTTCGTCTCCAGCTCTTTCGCGAACTCTCTGGCCCGCTGCAGCTCTTCCGCGGCGTTCTTCTCGTCGATTTTCTTCTTCTGTTCCAGGTTCTTCATGTTGCCGGGCGTCGCTTCGATCCCGAGCTTCTTCGGGAACAGCATATTTCTGGCGTAACCGTCGGAAACCTTGACCACTTCACCCTTCTTACCGAGGGATTTAACATCTTCAAGCAAAATAACTTTCATCAGATATCACCTTCTTCCTGCATCTCACTGATAGTATTCTTGAGGAGCTCTACCGCCTTGGGTACCGTTGTATCCTGCAGCTGCGCTCCCGCTATGTTCAGATGACCGCCGCCTCCGAGCCGCTCCATGATGAGCTGGACATTGACCTCGTCAATCGCACGGGCACTGATATAGACCTGGTTATTATAATAGGTCAGAACAAATGAAGCCTTCACGCCGACAACGGACAGCAGCTCATTGGCGGTCTGCGCGCTGACCACGGTCGGGCTCTTTAAGCCGCCGCTCGGACAGATCGATATCGCATAACACTGCTTATAGATTTCCGCCCCGGCCATGGCCGTTGATTTGGCCCGGACGTCTTCCATCGTATCCCTGAGCATCTTGCGGATGCGGGTGACATCCGCTCCGTTCCTCCGAAGGTACGCGGCCGCCTCGAACGTCCTCACGCCGGTCCTGGTCAGGAAGTTGCTCGTATCGACCATGATGCCGCCGTACATGGCGTCCGCCTCGATCGGGCGGATCTTCAGTCCGTCGTCAAAATACTGTACAATTTCGGCGACCATCTCGCTGGCGCTCGACGCGTACGGTTCGATATAGGACAGGACTGCATTCTGGATCGTCTCCTTGCCCTGGCGATGATGGTCGAGAACGACGATCGCGTTCGTTCTGCGGAGCAGATCTTCGCATTCGGTGTAGCTCGGCTTGTTCGTGTCGACGACAACAAGCACCGCGGCGGAGTTGACCATCTCGATCGCGTCGCGGGAGCTGATGAACATCTCCTCCCCATAGACCGGGTTGTCCTTGAAAGAATCGACCATCACGGAGATTGCGTCGGGCGGCTTGTCCATGACGATGTAAGCCGGCTTATTGATGCTCCTTGCGCACGCGTAGATACCGACTGCCGCGCCGAGAACGTCCATATCGGGGATATGATGTCCCATGATAAAGACAGAAGCCTTTCCTGTGATGATCTCCTTGAGCGCGTGGGCCTTGACACGGGCCTTGACGCGTGTGTATTTTTCGACGGACTCCGTCTTGCCGCCGAAATATCTCGTGTTATAACCTTCTTTAATGACGACCTGATCGCCGCCTCGTCCAAGCGCGATATCGATCGCGCTGCGCGCCTGTTCGGCGTTCTGAATATAGTAGTGGGATCCGTAGCTGATACCCATCGAGATCGTCAGCGCAAGCTCATTACCGACATTGACAGTCTTGACATCCTCGAGGAGCGCGAACTTGCCGGCTTCCAGCTGGTCGAGCGAGCTTTTCCTGATAATGAAAAAATACTTGTCTTTCTCGGTCTTGCGCACGATGCCGTCGACATCCGCGAAGTACTTGTTGATCTTTCTTTCGACCAGAGCAACGAGCAGGGAGCGGCGAAGTTCCTCGACGCTCTCCAGGGCTTCCTCATAGTTATCAATGCTGAGAAGTCCGCAGCAGATCCGGTTATTATCGCGGTCCTCCCTGATTGCCGACACTTCTGTCTCATCAAAGAGATAGAGGGCGATCATGGAGTTCTCCTCACCGGTCTCCTCAGCGCCCTCGCCGAACAGCCTCTCGGCGTCGACCAGCGTCATGGCTGCCCGGTACTTCCGGTCGTCCTTTGTCACCGTCAGCTCCGTCTGCGGCTCCCTGCCCGGCAGGTTGCTGTTCGTGATCTGCGGAAATATAGCGGCAACATTTTTGTGGAAATCTCTCTCTCTGCCCGCCAGTTTTGTGAACTCATCGTTCATCCAGAGAACGCCGCCCTTCATGTCGAGGATCGCGTACGGCAGTATGAATTCCTTGAGGAGCTTGTTCTGGATCTGTCCGTATTCAGCGGCCAGACGAATAAGACCGGAAGCCACGCGGGACTTCTCGCGGTTATAGAGGAACATGCCGACGGACATATAGATAATGCCTCCGAGCAGAGTCGCGAACGCAGCCAGCCTTCCGAACGCAATTCGCAGGAAGATCGCCATAACGAACCAGTAGGCACCGAACCATAAAGGCCATTGTATGAATTTTTTGACCCGCTCAATCACATATTTCTCGTCCATAAACCACACCCGCCACTTCCATCAGGAAAAATAAAGAAGGGGGCTGCCGGATACGGCAGCTCCCCATCATTATAACTTATTCATGAATTCTTTGCAATGCAGGTATAAGGCTCAATCCTGTACATACGGAAGGATTGCAAGATGACGAGCACGCTTGACAGCCAGTGTAATGGCGCGCTGATGCTTTGCGCAGTTACCTGTGATTCTTCTCGGAAGGATCTTGCCGCGCTCAGAGATGTATCTCTTGAGCTTGTTGACATCCTTGTAGCTGATCTCGCTGTCCTTGCCGCAGAATACGCAGACTTTCTTTCTTCTGCGGAATCCGCTCTGCTTTCTTCTGTATCCGCCTTCACGGCCTTCGCTATTTCTCTGGTAAGCCATAGTATCTCCCTTCTATAACGCTCCGTCAATCAGTTGAACGGAAGCTCTTCGTCTATGCCATCCGGTATATTCATAAAACCGTCGCCGGAGATTTCCGGAGCATTGTTCGCAGCCGGAGCCGGCCTCTGGGCCGGTGCCGGAGCGGGAGCCGACTGCTGCTGCGGCGCCTGATATGCACCCGCGTTCTGCTGGCTCACTGACTTGCTCTCTGCAAATTCAATATTGTCGCAGACGATCTGCTGTCTGTAGACCATCTGTCCGTTGCGGTCCTGATAGTTATTATTCTGGATGGATCCGTTAATGACAACTTTCGTACCCTTGTGAAGGTACTTCTCCATAAATTCCGCCTGACGGCCGAAGCATACACAATCAAAGAAGTCTGCTTCCGGCTGTCCGTCTCTCCTGAATCTGCGATCAACGGCGATGGAAAAACGACCAACGCCGGATCCCTGTGTCGAGTAGCGGGTCTCCGGGTCACGTGTGAGACGACCCATAAGTACACAAATATTCATATATTCACCTCATTTAACTGATATGGTCTCAGGAAATGGGTTTGGTTCACTCTGCCGCTTCTTCCTCAGCCGGAGCTTCTTCCTCAGCAGGTGCTTCTTCTGCCGGAGCTGCCTCCTCGGCGGCTTCCTGAGCCTCATCGGCTGCCGGAGCCTTTTCCGGAGCTACTTTGAAAGTGTCATTCTCGTCCTTGGCAAGTACAAGGTAACGAAGAACGTTGTCCATAATTCTGAGAACGGACTCAAGTTCAGCCGGAACGCCTGGCTCTGCATCGAAATTGATGAAGAAATAATACGCCTCTGTCTGCTTCTGGATTTCATAAGCAAGCTTGCGCTTTCCCCACTCTTCAACTTCGCCGAGTGTGCCACCGAAACGGGTGATGTAGTCTTTCGCTCTCTGAACAGTTGCCGCGATTGCTTCGCTGTCCAGCTTTGCGCTGACGACCAGTGCCAATTCATACTTATTCATGCTGTGTCTTTTCCTCCTTTTGGCCTTTGGCCTTCCGCTGTTTCACGGAAGACAAGGAACATTTATAAATTTTCACGGAAATAAACTATATCACACGGTGCCATATAAATCAAGCAGATTTTCAACATTTTTGAGCTGATCCACC
>JAZRKZ010000442.1:0-2209 GCA_045646565.1 Lachnospiraceae bacterium | reverse complement strand
GATTTGCCCGCGCCCGTCTCGCCGACGATGGCAACGTTCATGCCGTGCGGGACCTTCAGATTGAAGTTCCGCAGAACATATTCGTCGCCGTCCGGGTACCTGAACGAGACGTTTCGGAATTCGATGTCTCCCTTAAGTTCCTCCCAGTTCTCTTTTTTCGGGTGGAAGGAATCCCCGTACTTCGCGATGACTTCCGGGCAGTCCGCGACGTCGGACTCCTCCGCGAGGAGCCGGGTCACGCGCTCGATGTTGACCTGGATCTGGAAGTACCCTGACAGAGTCTCGATAATGCCCTGGATCGGCTCGAGCATCTCAAGGGCGTAGGCCATGAAGACGGAGAGCGTTCCGATCTTCATAACGCCTTCCATCGTGAGTCTCCCGCCCTGCCAGAGGACGAGGGACAGGACTGTGGCAGACAACAGGGTCACGGTCGAGATGAACAGGGCCGAGAAGTGCGCTTCCCGGATCGACATGCGGAGCATGTTCTCGGTCTCGGTCTTGAAATCATCGGTCATTTTCTTTTCGATGCCGAGGACTTTGACGGTTTTCGCGCCGGTGATGCCTTCATTGTAATTGCCTGTGATCTTGGAATTGATCTCCCGGATCTTTCGGTTGTAGCGAAGGAGCTTATTCTGAAAATACATCATGAGAATGATCGCGACCGGGATCAGCAGGCAAATGACTGCCGTCAGGCGGATATCAATGATCAGCATGATGACAAAGACACCGATGACGTAGGCCCCGTTCCACACCAGGTTCATCATACGCCAGGAGATCGCCTCGCCGATGAGACCGGTGTCCGACATGACGCGCGCGTGGATGTAGCCGACGGAGTTCTGGTTGAAATAGGAGAAGGACAGGGTCTGCAGATGATTAAATGTGTCGTTCCGAAGATCCATATCCACAGACATTTCCACCTTGCCGCATTCCACGGCGCTTATGTAGTTGATGATTGCCTGCACGATGAGCAGCAGGACATAGGCGGCGGTGAAGAGGCCGATGCCGGAAAGCTGCATTTGCCCGATAAAATGGGTCAGCGCGTAGCGGTTGAACAGCGGGTAGGCGGCGTCGATCCCGCTTGAGACCACGCCGAGCGCGATCATGCAGATGATCTTCACCCGATATTGTTTCAAATACGGAAAGAGCCTCGGAATGCCGAAGAACGGCAGGCTGACTTGTTTTTCTTCTTCCATAAAGTTACCTTTTTCATTCTTCTCTTAGTGATGGCGCTTACTTATGCTCGCGGGACGAAGCCGGCATCATTCGATCTCCTCGCCGATGCCGGTCGTCTGCAGGTCATAGATCCTGCGGTAGAGACCGCCCTGCCTAAGCAGCTCGTCGTGCGTGCCCTGCTCGCGGATCCTGCCTTTGTCGAGCACGATGATGTGGTCGGCGTTCATGACCGTTGTGATACGGTGGGCGATCAGGATAACAGTGGACGTACCGGTGTTTTCCGCAATCGCGCGGCGGATCCTTGCATCTGTCTCGGCGTCGACCGCGGAGAGCGAGTCGTCGAAGACCATGATCGGCGGTTTGCGGACAGGCATCTGCGCGATTGCCGTGCGCTGCTTCTGCCCCCCTGACAGAGTGACGCCGCGTTCGCCGACGAAGGTGTCGTAACCGGCGGTGAAGCTTAGAATCGCGTCGTCGATGCAGGCGACTTTGGCCGCCCAGCGGATCTCGTCCATGCCGATTGTGTCTTCAGAGATGGCGGTCTTTTCGGTCCGGGCAGTGTCTGCCGTATCTTCGACGGCGTCCCCCGCTATGCCGATATTTTCAGCCAGCGTTCGTGAGAAGAGGAATGGCTCCTGCAGCACCATGCCGATGTTTTGCCTGAGATATTCTTTTTTGATGTCCGCTATATTAACGCCGCCGATGGTGATCTGCCCGTTTTCGGGCGGCAGGTCGTAGAGGCGTTCCAGAAGGTACATGAGCGTTGATTTGCTCGAGCCGGTGCCGCCGAGAATGCCGCATGTCGTTCCATGCGGAATCGTGAGGTCGATATTAAAGAGGACGGGGGCGTCTTTGTAGGCGAAGGATACATTTGCAAATCTAACATCCCGATCCATCGGAGGCGTCGCCGCGCCTTCCTTATCTGTTTCCGGCTCGGAATTCATGATGTAGCGGAGACGCTCGATCGAGATGCCCGCTTTGCTCATTTCCGCGATTACGCGGCCGAGCATACGGACAGGCCAGAGCAGCATCAGGT
>JAZRKZ010000441.1:0-9829 GCA_045646565.1 Lachnospiraceae bacterium | reverse complement strand
AGTCATGGTGTGGTCAGTCAGGCCACGAAGGGAAATCATCTTTTTATAGTTTTCTAAATAATCCATATGGGACCTCCTGAAAATCAAGTCAGTAGTTACAGATGATTTTCAGGGAGGTGCCCTGGACATAATAAAAAACCGGTTGTTGATGACTGAAAAGCATGATAAACTGAACATAAGTAGTGGTGATTTTGTTTTGTTTATTGTGAGTAGGGGTACTTTAACAATAAACTAAAAACAAAAGAGCCGCTACTTTTTTTTATAGAAAATGTAGCAATTGGAAGGAGCCGACTAGCCGTCGCGCTAGCGACTTGGTACAATGGTTACCAAACTTCCCGCTTGTCTCTTCAGAGCAAGCCGATATCGAAATTATTGCTTAAGCAGGGCGTCGTCTGGCGGCCGGCACTTTAAAAATTCGAGCCTTGGCGATGAATTTTTATTAGTGCCGCTGTCAGCCAGACCGAGCGAAAGCGTCCCTGCGAAGCAAAATTTCGATGAGGCGTTTATTGCATTGTAGTGTGGGAAGTTTAGGATAGTAACAAATGAATCCTGCAATTTTGACCGCAGCAGACGGAGGGAAGTTTATGAAGACCGGCGCCGTTATCACTGCCGCGGGCGTTCCGAGACCCGCGCATGATTTCAAACCTCTTGTGAAGATCGGAAACACGACGATTATATCCCGTATGGTCTCCAATCTCCGTGCGGCCGGGATCACAGATATCGTCGCGGTGACCGGCTACCGGGCCGAAGAGCTCGAGAAGGAACTCAGCGCACGCGGCGTCACATTCCTCAAAAATGAGGATTACGCAACGACCGACATGTTTGCTTCCGCAAGGATCGGTCTCCGCTATCTGATGAGCCGGGTCGACCGCATTGTTTTCAGCCCCGGCGGCGTGCCGTTTTTCCACGACAACACCCTTCGGGCCGAGATGGCCTGTGACGCGCCGTGTGTGATCCCCCGCTTTAAAGGACGGAACGGCCACCCGATCCTGCTGGCCTCTTCCCTGATTCCGTCTGTACTGGAATACGGCGGCTCCGAAGGTCTTCGGGGCGCGCTTCGCTCGCTGCCCATTAAGCCGCTGTATGTCGATGTCGACGATGAGGGCACGGTCATTAACGTCGATAGACCGGATGATTTTAAAAAGATTGCGGATCTTCGGCCTAAGCCCGGCGTTCGTCCGGCAGTCAAGCTGCAGCTCGTCGGCGAGGAACCGTTCATGGGACCGGGTCCCGTGACCCTGCTGCTGCAGATCGACCGCCTGGGATCCGTCCGGGAAGCCTGCACGCGGACCGGGATCTCCTACAGCAAGGGCTGGAAGATGATCCAGCGGGCCGAGAAAGCTCTGGGCTGTACTCTGGTAGAACGCCAGCAGGGCGGCAGGAACGGCGGAGCGGCGGTCCTGACGGAAGCCTGCCGCGATATCATATGCCGTTATGAGGCGTTTAACGAGGCCGTCATGGAACATGTCCGCAGGGAGTATGAGGAGATATTCGGGGATTATCCATTTGCATAAGCCGGAACGGCACCCGGCGTCAACGAAAAAACACGACAATTGGCCGCGCTTATGCGGCAGGCGATTGCGGCTTTGAAAGGAGACTTACAATGAAACTGATGAAGACGGAAGATGCTGTCGGGCAAATGCTCTGTCACGACATCACACAGATCATCCGGGGCGTCAGCAAGGGCCCGGTGTTTAAGAAGGGGCATATTATCACGGAGGAGGACATCCCGGTCCTGCTCTCCGTCGGCAAGGATACCATTTATATATGGGAAGTCAATGAAAATATGCTTCATGAAAATGACGCCGCCAGGATCCTCTGCGATCTGTCGATCGGTCCGTACATGCACCCTTCGGATATCAGCGAGGGAAAGATCGAACTGATCGCGGACTGTCCGGGTCTGCTCAAGGTGGATAAGGAAAAACTGAACGCCGTCACTTCCCTGGGCGAGATGATGATTGCTTCCCGCCACGGAAATTTTGCAGTCAGGGCAGGCGATAAGATCGCGGGTATGCGGATCATCCCGCTCATTATCGAGAAGGAAAAGATGGAGAGGGCCAAAGACGCCGCGCCGGGCGGCGGAATATTCCGCGTGCTGCCGTTCCAGCACAAAAAAGTCGGCATCGTGACCACCGGAAATGAAGTCTACTACGGCAGGATCAGGGACACTTTCACGCCGGTGATCCTGGACAAGCTGGCTGAATACGACGCGGAGATCGTCGGGCATGAGGTCTCGAGCGATGATCCCGAGATGGAGATCGCGGCGATCCGGAAACTGCTGGATGCCGGTGCGGACATGATCATCTGCACGGGCGGCATGAGCGTTGACCCCGACGACCGGACTCCCTTCGCGATCGGCCAGGTCGCGGACCGCGTCGTCACATACGGAGCGCCGGTCCTTCCCGGAGCCATGTTCATGCTGGCCTACAAAGGCGAAAATAACATTCCGCTCATGGGCCTGCCAGGCTGCGTCATGTATGCGAAGCGGACGATTTTCGATCTGGTGCTGCCGCGTGTCATGGCAGGTGAGATTCTGGAAAAAACCGATATCGACACGCTGGGCGAGGGCGGTCTGTGCCTCGGCTGCAAGGTATGCACTTTCCCGAACTGCGGATTCGGCAAATGACAACCGCCCTGTATACTCACATTTTTTTCAAATATTCAACAAATCCTCACAGAAAAATGATACATTGGTACTGGACTTAACATATCCGGCGTTCTCACACGTCGAAAGGAGGATATCATCTTATGAAAGCGCTTCGTATCGTTTCAAGAGTTTATCTGACACTGGCGGCTATCGCATCCGCTGTCCTCTGGTTCTTCCCGTGGGTGCAGCTTAACGAGGGTCTTGCAGGCGGCATGAATGATCTGAATTCTCTCATATCGCTGTTTTCCGCGAGCGGTTCCCAGAATACCGCCGCCAGCAACCTGCTGTCGCACACAGCCTACTCGGCGTTCGACCTGGAGAAACTGTGCAAGTCTCTTCTCGCCATCCTTCAGAAGACGGACGGAACTCTGTTCGAGGCCTTTAAGGATCTCGAGACCGCCCGCCAGTATCTGACCGGCTTCAGGATTCTTCTCATCGCTCTGGTCTGCCTCGCCGTCTTCTTCGGGATCCGGGCCCTGACGAATCACTGCCTCTTCTACATCCTGGTTCCGCTTGCCCAGCTGGCATCGCTCGGAGGAGTGGCGTTCACAGCCGTCACGATCAACCAGAAGCTTGGCACCGACGTCATCGAGCCCTCCTACTTCTTCTATGTACTGCTCATCGTTGCGACTTTGGCCCTGTTCTTCTGGTCCTTTGCCCAGATCGCAGGTCTTGCGACTTATCAGAAAAAGACGTATCTGAGCAGTGAGGAAAAGAGCGCGAGAAGGACTGTTCTGATCATCTCGATCCTCGTCTTCCTCCTGTGCTGCGGCGGCGGCGCAGCCCTGTACTATATCATCTGACGAATTACAGTGTGAACTGAATAATGCAGAAGGCCGCGTAGATGGCGAGCAGTGCAAGTCCCTGCCACCGGAACAGACGGCCTTTTTTTAATGCCGGAACTGTGAGCAGCAGCATGACAAGCATCATGACCGGAAGCTCCAGTGTGAGGGACGCATTGTGACCGAGAAAGACTGCTGCCTGCGGAAGCCTGAACGGAGCCAGTGTGATCGACATGCCGCAGACGAGAACGAGGTTGAACAGATTCGCGCCGATGACATTGCCGAGGGACAGCGCGCCGTGGCCCTTCATGAGGGACGTGATCGCGGTGACCAGCTCCGGCAGCGATGTGCCGAGAGCGACAAAGGTGAGCGCGATGACCGTCTCCGGAACGCCCATCGCGGTGGCGATGAGGGTGCCGTTGTCGACGAGGAGATTTGCACCGACTGCGATCAGGGCGGCGCCGACAACAAGCATGATGAGGGCTTTTCCAAGCGGCATATCCTCTTCCGCTTCCTCCTCGCAGGAGGCGGGAGCCTGCGGTGCAGAGAGCATTTGCCTGACGGTCGTGACCATATAGATGACAAAGAGGGCCAGCAGAAGGATACCGATCGGGCGGGTAAAGTTGCCGATCGTGTACGCGTCAATGATATAAATGAGCGCCGCCGTGAAGAAAAATGCGACCGGCGTTTTCAGAGAAGCCTTCTCGACCGGCCCCGGCATCGCGGTGATCGTGATCGCCGAGATCAGAGCGGTATTGCAAATGACCGATCCGATGGCGTTTCCGTAAGCGATCGAGCCGATGCCCTTCAGGGCAGACGTCGTTGAGACCATGACTTCCGGAAGCGTCGTTCCGATCGATACGACCGTCGCTCCGATGAGGAGCTCCGGCAGATGAAATTTCTTTGCGATTCCTGTCGCGCCGTCGACGAACCAGTCTCCGCCTTTAATGAGGCAGAGAAGACCGATAATGAACAAAATAACTGCTTTAAACATAGTGATGTCTCCTTGGACTTACTGTATTTCCCGGACCTGCCCCGCCGGGTAAAGATGTTTTCCCCGGGCGGTCTGCCGATTCCCTGACAAAGACTCAGAACCAGCCGTGCGCAACGCAGGCCTTATAAATGCCGTCGTCGACATTGCGGGCGGCGACATAATCCGCCCGGCGAATGAGTTCCGGGTCGCGCGCGTTGCCCATGGCGACGCAGTAGAACTGCGGGTCGAACATGTCGAGATCGTTCGTGTCGTCGCCGAAGACGACCACTTCGTTCGGGTCTCCTCCGACGAGCTCCAGCATCCGAAGGATGCCTCTCTTTTTGTCGTCGTGCTGGAACATCAGGTATTCCGGCTTAAAGCGAAGGTTGCCGACGGTATCTTTGAGAGTCAGCCGGTCTTCTTCCTCCTTCGGGATTGAAATGTACATTTTATAGATGGCGTCCCCGTCCGCCGGGTCGTACTTCTCGTCGATCACGTAGATCGTCGGCTCCTGACGGGGCCCTACCTGATCGTAGAACTTAAAGCTGTTCGCCTTGACCCCGATCGAGTCGTCATCCGCGACCAGCACGCCGTAGCCAAGATCGACCGCCTGGCGGTAGATCGCGAGGGCTTTCTCAAAATTAATCGGCTCGTTTTCAATGACTTTGCCGTCGATAACGATGCCGTGACCGCCGTTGCAGACCATGTTGGCGAAACCGTGTCCTGCACGGAACGCCTCCGCCTTATACAGCGCGCGGCCTGTACATATACACACAAAATGGCCGGCCTCCTGAAGATTATAGACCGCCTCCTGCGCGGACGGGATAATAATTCTCGTCTCAAGATCCGTCAGTGTTCCGTCAATGTCAAAAAAGAAATATTTCTTAGTCATTTGTTTTTCCCTCCTTGCGCCTGGCAGCTGCCCAGGCAGGATCTATACAGATTCTATTCTACACGCAAATCTTCAAATTGTGAATCTATCTGCACCGCAGTCCGGAAAAAGCGACAGACATATCCCTCTTTTTCTGGTAAAATGTGTCTGGACAGCATCAACCTCAGAGGCTGATGCGCGATATCGATAGGAGGTTATTATGTATTTTGTACCAGACGGCACAAAGCGTGCCGGTTATTATGAATGTACCTGCTGTAACTGGAGATTCCTGAGCGAGCTCGTGTCTCCGCGCATTATCTGCCCCTACTGCGGCGAGGAGCCGGACATGGAGATCGGACCGGACGAAGAGATGCCGACCGCCCGCGAGGACGCGGTCCTCATGAGCGTCATTGAAGGCGCTGCGGACGTCGAGGAGATGGACGCTCTCCTCAGCCTGGCTATTACAGGCGGCAATCCGGATTCGTGGATTTAACAGCAGAAGGGGCTGTCGCATTGAGGCGGGCGGCCGCTATATAGGGCAGACGTTATTTGCACATGCCTGCCCTATATAGCGGCGTCACCGTCTAATGCGACAGCCTCTTTTTCAGAATTCGAGTTTATCTGGCGTAAGCCTCTTATCACTCCTCCATATGGCCGTCACGGAACATGGAGAACTGGCCCATCGGATACTGCTGCAGATTCTCGAGGACCTGACGTCTGTCTGCCTTCGCGAGGAGGCTGGCTCTGGCCTTCGTGACCTCCCTCTCAGCCATCAGTTTCGACGGTCCGCCGACGCAGCCGCCCGGACACATCATACCCTCGATGAAGTCTTCCTGCAGACGACCTGCGTTCAGCAGTGTCAGCGCCTTCTTGCACTCCGCTCCGCCCGCGCATGAGAGCAGCTTGATATCCGAGACGTCTTCTCCCATCTCTTCCATAACTTCGATGACGGCTCTGGCTACGCCGCCGGAGCTGGCGAATTTCTTGCCCCATGTGGATGCTTCCTGATAGTCTTCCTCCACCGCATGAAGTTCAATTCCCTTTGACTCAAAGAGAGCCTTGGCCTCGCTGAAAGTGATCGCGTAATCGGGACGATCCTCGATGAACTCGTTGAGGCACTCTCCCTTCTTGGCAATACACGGTCCGACGAAGACTGTGACGCAGCCCGGATGTGTCAGCTTCAGGTATCTGGAGACGGCCACCATCGGAGAGACCGTGGAGGACTTGTTGTTTTCATAGATCTTCGGGAACTGACGGCGGATCATGGAAATGAAGGCCGGACAGCAGGAAGTCGTCATCTTCTTCCCCTCTTTTTTGGCCTCGATCCACTCCTTCGCCTCGTAAGCCGCTGTCATATCGCCGCCGAGTCCGACTTCGACCATATCGGCAAATCCCACCTTCTTAAGAGCTTCCTTGAGCGAACCCATACCGATGTCGGCGCCGAACTGGCCTTCTGCCGCAGGCGCGCACATGGCGATTACTTCTTTCCCTGCCTGAATGTCGCGGATGATCGGGACAAGTGACTTCTTCGTACTGATCGCTCCGAACGGGCAGTTATGGACGCACTGTCCGCAGTGAATGCATTTTTCCTCGTCAATCTTGCAGAATCCGTAATCATCATAGGAAATCGCATTGACGGGACAGGCCTTCTTACAGGGCCGCTCGAGATGGACGATGGCGCCGAACGGACATGCCTCCGCGCATTTGCCGCACTCCTTGCAGATCTTGGGATTGATATGCATACGGACATCGCCGGGCGTAATTGCCTTGAACTTGCAGGAACTGATGCACGGACGGCCCAGACAGAACCGGCAGTTGTCTGTGACAGTATAGGTCGCGATCGGACATTCGTCGCAGGCCGGGTTGATGACCTGGACGACATTCTTCGTTTTGCTCATGGCGTTTGCATTTTCACCGACAGCGAGACGGATTCTGCCGCGGACGATCTCTCTCTCCTTATAGACGCAGCAGCGGTACTCCGGCTTCGGGCCCGGGCTGATCTCCTGAACGATTCTTTCCCTGACTTCATCATTGATCTCCCCCTCCCACGCTGCGCTGCATATCTTAAGGAGGACTTCATATTTCAGATCGTTAATATTCTTATCATTGTTGATCATAGTGCCGACCTTTCTTAAAATTTTATCATTTGAACCAAAAAATGCAACAATTGAGTGCAATATCACTAAGAATAGTATACTTTATTCTCTGCTTATTAGCAAATATTAATTCCACTCGAAATCCGTGTCTAATATATCCTGCGACATATACCGCCGCATCGCTGCAGGATTATTTCCTCTGTCAAAGACACGAAAAACGGCATCGTTATCGATCAGCTCCTATGCCAAAGACAAGAATAACAGCATCGTTATCGATCAGCTCCTATGCCAAAGACAAGAAAAACAACATCGTTACCGGATCAGCTTACGATCAGATATGAGATTCCCGTCACTATGAGCCCTAGCGCGCAGCCCGCAAATACCTGCAGTTTCGTATGGCCGACCAGCTCCTTCAGCTTCTGTTCCGGCGTCTTCACATCCTCCATCATATCCGACAAAAGGACAAAAATATCATTGATCGCTTTCGCCTGCTTTCCGGTCTCGAGCCGCACGCCCGAGGCGTCATGCATGGTAATAAAGGCGAAAAAAGCCGCGACCGCGAAGAGCGGTGACGAAAAACCACTCTCGAATCCCGCCGCCATCGCGACCGATGTGACCGTCGCCGAATGCGCGCTCGGCATGCCTCCGTCCCCCACAAGGCGAGTGAGGTCAATTTTCTTATACATAAAAGCGTAAATAATTGTTTTTATGATCTGTGCCGACGCCCATCCGATGACGCCGGCGATCAGAACACGGTTGGCCAATAATTCTCCTATCATCTTCCGATCCTTCTTTACAGTATACTTTGATCATGCAGGCGGTGATCCGTTATGCCGAATTCTTCCGGCCTGAACCTCGGGCAGACATTGTCCTGGGTCACAATAACGGAAGCCGCAAGCCGTGTTCCGATCTCGCAGGCGTCGGCAAGACTCTTTCCGTAGGTGAGACCAATCGTCACGCCGGCGGAGAACGCATCTCCCGCGCCGGTCGTATCGCTGACATTCACATGCATCGCCTCCGTCCCACCGTACTGGCCGGTCAGGGCGTCCGCATAGATCGCGCCGTCGCCGCCGAGTGTGACGATCATACTCCGGATATTGGCCAGCCGGATCTTCTCCACGAGGACTCTTGCGAGGTCTTCTTTCGGAATTCCGTCAAAACGGTCCGAGAAGAAGACTTCCGCCTCCTCCTTGTTGCATATAAAACAGCGTATCTTCTGCAGACGGTCACGTCTCCTCATTGCGATCGACATGTTGGAGACAGCAGCGTAAACTTCCTTGTGATATTTCTCGGCAAGCGCGAACACCTGCTTAAGGACGCTGTTCTCAAGGTCAAATTCCACGACGATACTGTCGCAGTCCCTGATGATTTCATCGCCCTGCTCCTTCAGAATATCACTGATCGGCTCAAGGTTCGGGCGTTTGGAAATGGATCCCGCCACATCGCCGTCATTGTCGAAAATTGCCATCCATGTTCCCATTCCGTCCGGGACACGGCGGATATAATTAGTATTCACCTTATGGCGGCGGAGTTTTTCGATCACATCAAGTCCGGTGCCGGTCTCATCCACAAGGGAGACGAAGGTGGGCCGAAGCTCAACATTGGCGATATCCTCCGCTATGTTCCGGCTGACGCCTCCGTGGACTGTCACGATTCTGCCGGAGTTCCGGCCGGTCGGAAGGTATGTGTCATAGGGATACCCCTTAATATCTACAAAAACAGCCCCGATAACAACTATGCCCATGGACCCCTCCTAATTACATATTCATGCAATCTATTATACAGTTTTCCACAAGTGGTTTACAGCACATTTTCCGCCGTCCGCAAAAAACTTCCGGACCTGCCCCGCCGCGCCGCCGCTCCCATGCGCTTTAACACGTTAAATCGCGGTTGTCACTTCCCCCGTTTTTTGATATACTGAAGTCCGTGCTTTGCACAAATAGGAAACTCGGAGGAAATCATCATGGCATGGTATGACAGCGCCGTATTCTATCACATTTACCCCCTTGGGCTTTGCGGCTGCCCACACGACAACAACGGAGAGCGAGGCTCTCATTTCGATAAAATCACAGAGTGGTCGGATCACGCACAGCGGATCGGCTGCACAGCAATCTACATCGGTCCCCTTTTTGAATCCGGAAGCCACGGCTACGACACGATCGATTATCGCATGGTCGACCGGCGCCTCGGCACAAACGACGATTTCAAGGCTTTCGTCAGACACTGTCACAGCATCGGGCTCAAAGTCATCGTCGACGGCGTCTTCAACCACACAGGCCGCGGCTTCTTCGCGTTCCAGGATATTAAGCGGTACCGCGAGAATTCGCACTACAGGAACTGGTACTGCAACATGAACTTCTGGGGCAACAACGAGTATAATGACGGCTTCTCCTACGACAACTGGGGCGGCCACAACCTGCTCGTCAAGCTCAATATGTGGAACCCGGATGTCCGGAATTA
>JAZRKZ010000440.1:0-3525 GCA_045646565.1 Lachnospiraceae bacterium | reverse complement strand
AGATCATGACGGCGATCCTGACGCTGAAATACGGGGATCTGGACGAGACCGTCACGATCAACTGGCGGGATTTGGAACTGGAATCCGGTTCGCAGGTCGTCGGCCTCCGGATCGGCGACAAAGTCACGGTCCGCGAGCTTCTGTGCGGCGTTCTGGTCCACTCCGGCAACGACTGCGCCATGGCTCTTGCGCGGCATATCGGCGGTTCATTTGACAAGTTCGTGAAAATGATGAACACCGAGCTTCAGGAGATCGGCGCGACAGGCTCGCATTTCGTCAATCCGACAGGCCTGCACGATCCGGAGCACTACACGACGGTGTACGATATCTATCTGATGCTCAACGAAGCGGTCACCTACAGCGATTTCAAGAGTATCATGCAGATCCCGGTCTACAACCTGAACTACACCGATAAGGACGGCAATGAGAAAAATATCAACTTCGACGCGACGGATCAGTATCTGACAGGCGAGACAAAACCGCCCAAGAACGTCGTTGTCCTGGGCGGCAAGACCGGAACGACGGCCGCTGCCGGCCACTGCCTGGCCATTATGTCGCAGAACGCATTCGGCCAGCCGTACATCTCCATCATTGTCGGGGCCAAGACCGCGGAAGATCTGTACATGGATATGAATCAGCTCCTTTCGCAGATCAACAACTAGCGCCGCAGGCTGCGAAATAATATGACCTTGTTTTTTATAGAGCTTTAAACTATAATTAGCTTAAGAACCAGTTTCAAAAACACAATTACGAGCTGACCTTCGAGTCGATGAATAAGCGCCGGGACAGTGTTCCGTCGTTCTTATATCTGAAAAGGACGCGATCCGAAGGCAGAATATACAGAACTTAATAAAGGAGGAAAACGGATATGGTTCGTTTAATTGTTGGTAATAAGGGAAAGGGTAAAACAACGGAGATTCTTGCGAAGGCGAACGTTGCCATCAACGAGGCGACCGGCAGCGTTGTCTATCTTGATAAGAGCAGCAAGCATATGTATGACCTTCACAGAAACATTCGTCTGATTGATGTATCCCGTTTCCCGATTACGAACAGCGAACAGTTCGTTGGCTTTGTCTGCGGTATCATTTCCCAGGACCACGATCTTCAGGAACTGTACCTTGACGGTTTCTTTAAGTGCACGAAACTTGCGGAAGATGACATCGACGGAATCAATAACACGATTCTGGAGCTTGACTCGATCTGCACAACGTTCAACATCGACTTCTACATCTCCGTGTCCGTGGATGTAGAGGTACTCCTGCCCGAACTTCAGGAAAAAGTCGTGGCAGCGCTGTAAGGACAATCGCTAACTGTATAGTGACATGTACGGGGCTGTTGCATAGATATGTAACAGCCCTCTTAAGAGTTTTCAGGCGCCCCCGGGCGCCTTCAGGACCGAACAGGTCTTTTTATCAGGAGGAGAGATTTGAATTATTTCCGGAGCGACAGCAGGAAAAAGAGAAGACCGGAGCGTCCCCTCATCTGGCAGAATTTTACGCCCAGCATCGGGACGGTCATTTTCGGCGCCGTCTTTCTCTATATCGTCATCAGCCTCATTCTTTATCTGACGACGAATCACGTGAAGTCTTTTCAGGTGACTTCAGGTCCTCTGGCCAAGAACAGGACCTACACCGGTCTCATCATCCGGGAAGAGCAGCTTGTCACGTCTGACTCTGCCGGCTATGTGACCTACTTTGCGAGAGCCAACACCCGTGTCAAGCAGTATGGAGCCGTCTATTCAGTGAGTTCGGCCAAGGGAAGCGAACAGTCCGCCGAGCTGAACAGCCAGATGCTCGAGTATATCCGGCAGGACACAAAGAATTTTTCCGTGAATTTCGACCCTGTGAATTTCCACGACACCTATTCGTTCAAATATAAGATCGAGGGCGACGTCCTCGATAACACCCTGGAAATGACAGAAGAGTATCAAAGGTACGCCGGATCAAGCGCCATGACGATCGGCGCGCAGACGATCAGCACCTCCCCGATCGACGGGATCGTCTCCTATACGCTCGACGGATATGAGAACTTTGATCTGTCCAATATCAAGTCCTCGGATCTCGATCAGAAGTCCTATTCCTCACAGGATCTGAAGACACAGGGACAGATCAAGGCCGGTCAGAATGTCTACAAGATCGTGACCTCTGAGAAGTGGTCGCTCATCATCCCGCTGACATCCAAGCAGATCGTCCAGCTCACCGACCGGAACCAGATCCGTGTCAAGTTCCTTGGCGACGGCGTGACGCAGATCGCCGATTTCTCGATCCTCACGATGGACGACGGCAGCTACTACGGCAAACTCGATTTCAGCACCGGCATGCTGCGCTACATTGACAGCCGGTTCATCGACATCGAGCTGGTCACAAATACCTCCACAGGCCTCAAGGTGCCCGTCACTTCGATCGTCTCCAAGGAATTCTACACGATCCCCGTATCCTACTCGACAAAGGGCGGCGATACCGGTTCGGTCGGCTTCCTGAAAGTGACAAGGGACAGCGCGGGGAACGAAACGACTGTCTTCACAACGACGACGCTGTATGACAAGCTCGACGATAAATACTATGTGGACAGCACGGACTTTAAAGAGGGCGATATCATTATCAAGGACGGCACCTCCAAGGACCGCTACATTGTCCGCCAGACAGCGACGCTCGAGGGCGTATATAATATGAACAAGGGCTACGCCGTCTTCCGAAAGGTGAATATTATCGACAAGAATGAAGAATTCTGTCTGGTCGAGGCAGGTACCCGTTACGGCATATCGCAGTTCGACTATATCGTAAAGAACGGGAGCGATGTCAAAGAATCCGATATCACCGCCGTTTAACAGAAAGGAACAAGCCATGTTATCTGATAATCTCACAGCAGTACAGGAAAAAATCGACGCAGCGTGCGTCCGTTCGGGCAGACCGAAAGACTGCGTGACCCTGGTCGCTGTCAGCAAAACAAAGCCGGTCGAGGCGATCAAGGAGCTCTATGACGCCGGCCATCGTGATTTCGGTGAGAATTATATCCAGGAACTCAGGACGAAACACGAGGTCCTCCCGAAGGACATCCGCTGGCACATGATCGGCCACCTGCAGCGGAACAAGGTCAAATATATCGCGGAATACATCACTTTGATCCACTCTGTCGACTCGTATGAGCTCGCGCAGACGATCGAGAAGGAAGCCGCCAGGCACGACCGAATTATTCCGATCCTCATCGAGGTCAATGTGGCCGGGGAAGACACCAAGTTCGGCGTAAAGCCGGAGGAGACAGCGGACCTTGTCGAGCGGATCTCACATTTGCCCCACGTCAAAGTCAGCGGGCTCATGACCAGCGCCCCTTACGTGGAGGATCCTGAGGAAGACCGCGTATACTTCCGTAATTTGCATAATTTAAGTGTTGACATAGAAGATAAAAAACTCGATAATGTAACAGTGGGTGCCCTCAGCATGGGTATGTCCAACGACTTCGAAATTGCGGTCGAAGAAGGTTCGACGATCGTTCGTGTCGGCACGAGCATTTTCGGGGAGAGAGATT
>JAZRKZ010000439.1:0-2473 GCA_045646565.1 Lachnospiraceae bacterium | reverse complement strand
CTTGCTGTTCCCTTTAAGCTTACTTGTGCCTTCCTCGTAAGCAGCCTGGATCGCCGCCTTGATCTTTGCCACAGTGACTGTATCTGTTTTCGGGATGATCAAGCTGACCGAAAACTTCGGTGTACCGCCATTGATGGACTTCGGTGTCCACACATTACAATAGGACCAACGAGTTTCTTTTCCTGTGATAACTTTTGTCGGACTAACTACTTTAGACATAATTTTTCCTCCTATGTCATTCTTTGAAATCTTCTGCAGCCGTGTTCAACTCCGGCCGTTTGTCACTTTGTAAAACTAAGACGGGCTTTCCCTGCGGCCGTTCTATCAGACCGCCGAGCAACTCGTCGAACTTCTTTCTGCCGAGCATAGATGTCATCGCTGTTATACCCAGGATCCGCTTTTCATAAGGATCGAAGCCAGCTGCCTCAACAGCTGCTGCCGCTGCCGCCTCGTTTATATACTTTCGATTTGCGCGTCCGGCGACCAGCTTATATCCGGTCCACTTCTTTCCGGAGAGCGCCTTCTTCAGCGCATACTCCTTCAGATCGGATGCCCAGCTTGTCAGCTGATCCAGCTTTGGCAGAATCGCCTCGATCTCCTTATCCTCCAGTGTTGGCGGCATCGCAAAGTCGTACCTGGCAATCTCCAGATTGTACTCGGCCCGCTTCCTGCAATTTGCCTTCACACTGCAGAACCGACAGTGATCGCCTGCATTGAAAGTGCCCTCGCCTGCAAACGCGAGCCTGGCTGCCGGTACAAGTACCTCTTCTGCCCAGGTGAGAAGTTCTTCCTTTGTCATGTCACATTCACTGATGTGATTGAGACGAGGCTGGTAGATCACCATCCGGACTTTTCGGATATCATAGATCCCGTCGAACATGTCAACACAGCCGAGCGCGTAACACCGAAGCTGTGGAGAGGACCCTTCGATCTTAACCCCGGCGCCATATTTCATATCAATTATCGTCAGTGTGTCATCTCCTACAATCAGTGCATCCGCCGTTCCGAAAGACTCAGGAATCCACCGCGAAAGGTCAAGCCTCTGCTCCACCAGGACGGTCGGATCGTGACATGTCTCCTTCGCCTTCTGCACCTGCTCAAGAACATACTCGACATATCCGTCTGCACAGTTCTCCATCTCCTGGTCATAACAATCGAGGTCTTCTGTGGGGTCCCTTGCCCTACGCCCGAGTGCAGCCTTCAACTTGTACTCGCACAAGGCATGTGCACAGGTCCCCTGAATGGCATATTCGCTTGTTCTGCCTCCGGTCCCGGTGTTGAGCTTAGCCGAAGGTGGACAGGCGATCCATCTGGGGCTCGATGATGCTGAGAGAAAAGCGTGCTGATCAGGCATCGGGGATCACCTCCGCCTCTTTCAGAAGTGCCGCGTACTCCTCAGGTTTGATCTCGGAGAGCTTTCCGGCGCCGTGCTTTAAAAGAAGCTCGCGAATCGCATCTGTATTTTCTTTACTCACGCGAGTCTTCTTCGCAAGTACAGCGCGGACCTGTTCAAGCGTCACAGGCTTCGGCTCTTCCTTCACTGGCTCCGGTTCCGACTCAGCGTCGGATTCCGGCGTCGAGAAGATCTCACGGAGCGTGTCAGAAACATCGATCAGCGTCTCGCCGCATTTCTTCAGCTCATCCAGAATCAGGGATAAGTCGCTCATCTTTGACATGATGGCCTCCTTTCTTGTCCGCCGTCTTCCCCCCTTCCCGCAATCCGTTGTCACGAGAAGGAGTAGATGGCGTGGTTTCGTGCGACTATGGCCTACGTCTTCCGCAGCCATTTCCGGAAGGCTTCATTTGTTTTACCCTTCCAGTACACACAGGACAGGATCGTCAAAAATGAGCAAAACTATTCTTGTTTTTTCCTGCGGCCATTTCTGACCGCAGGTATTCTATTCTTATCTGTAATCCTTCAGCTGTTCGCGAAGTGCCTTATAGAGAATCTTCCGGCGGTAACTCACCGTCGTCTGCGGCATTCCAATCTTTGCGGAAATCTTTCTATCAGACAGACCCTTTCCGACGAGCACAAGGATAATGCGGTCGTCAGGGTCGAGCTGCGCCAGAGCGTTGCGGACAGCCTTAATTGTGACGCGGCGCATATAAATGTCTTCTGGGCTCGACCCCTCTGCCGGAATATCCAGACCGTCTTCCAGCATTCTGTCGATGGAGAGAGGCGTCGCTCCGACCGCCTTCGCGCAGTCCTTACCGCCGGTCGCTTTTGCCTTCTGGCGCTGCACCCTCTTTTTCTCTTTCCACATGGGGCGCTTGTAGGAACGATAGGTTTCTTCATCGACCGGGACCTTCTGTCCGTCAACGATAATGTAGTACTCTTTCTGTTTGTCATTGGCCTGCTCAAACTTATTCTTGGTCATGTTCTTGTCTCCTATGCCGTTGGCACAGAAGGCAGAACATGGTTCAGACTCTCAAGAGAGGAGGACCCGACCCCTCATCCAAGCAAAAAAATGCG
>JAZRKZ010000438.1:0-2411 GCA_045646565.1 Lachnospiraceae bacterium | reverse complement strand
TGATTGTTCAGGGCGTCCGCCAGGACTTGGGTTTCGATGAGGTTGCCGCGGCCTATATTTGCAAATACAGCCGTCCTCTTCATCCTCGCCACCCTCTCCTTATCAAAGAAGTGGTAAGTCTCTTTTGTGGCCGGCAGCGCGCAGGCGACGAAATCCGCCCAAGGCAGGAACCGGTCGATGTCTTCCATGGTGCCCGAGTCGACCATGTATGCTTTCGGAGCGATCTTATGCCTGCGGATACCGATGACCCGGCTTCCGAGAGCGGCCATGCGCTTGCCGAACTCTGTGCCGATGTCGCCGGCACCGATGACGAGCGTTGTCGATCCGAAGATACCTGTGACGCCGCCCTCATCCCGCCAGATGTGATTCTTCTGGTTCTCTTTATAGAGCGGAAGCTTCTTGATCAGCATCAGGATCTGAGCCAGCATATGCTCGGCGAGCGCGACGCCGTATGCGCCGGTGGAATTGCAGAGAACAGTATCGGGGGCTAGAACGCCCGGGGCGCAGAATTCATTTGAACCTGCGGAATTCAGCTGGAAGAATTTGAGCTTCGGGGAAGCTTTGATCATCTTTGCGGGAACATTACCGATAATAATATCGGATTCTGCGATCATCTCCTGGGTAACATGCGGGTTTTGGATGCAAATGAAATCCGCGTCCGGCGCAATTGCCCGAAATCTCTCCATTTCAGTTTCTGTGACAGGAATTGTGATCAGGATCTGCATAATTACTCCTTCCATTTATTTAAACAATTTGTTAAAATACGGGGCATGCGTGGTGCAAATCGTCTTTCTCGTCGAGCCGCTCTGACCTTTTTGGATTGCATATTATTCAAGTAATATTCGCATGTCGATCGATGGCTTGCAGGAAGTTTAAGTAAGTGTATAAGGGATTATATCACACACGTAAGATAAATGGAAAGGCGGAACAAAGAAATGAGTACTTTGGAACGGACAAGAAATTTTTTCATAAATGACCATTACGCGACCGACGCGACCGGTATCGTCATCGAAAAGGCCGGGGACGGATACGCCGAGATTTCTCTGAATATCGGCACCAGACATAAGAACGGCATCGGCCAGGTCATGGGGGCGGTGTATTCGACGATGGTGGATTTTTCATTTGCAGTCGCATCGAACTACGACCGGCCAATGACCGTCACGCTGCAGACATCCATCTCCTTCATGAACGCGTGCAAGGGCGACCGGCTGCTCGCGACATGCAGCCGCGTAAACGAAGGCGGCCGCACCTGCGTCTTCGACGTCCATGTCAGGGATAACATGGGGACCGAAATCGCCTGTGCGACCGTCAACGGATACAAATTAAAATCCAACTTCCCTCACCCCATGAAGGAGGGCGAGGATCCGTTCCGCGAGCAGCAGCTTTTGTTTGACCGCGCGATGGGGAATACTCAGTGATCTTAATCTATACTTTGGGGCAACAAAGATCGAAATAATTGCATTCGCAGGGCGTCGCTGAGCGGGAGCGTCCCGGCGAAGCAATACTTCGATCTGGTTGCCTTATAGAACTTGGTTTGTATTATGAATAGTTTTATTTCCAGCACTCGACATCGGGACCATTGATTCCGATGTTTTTTGCATGGAAAACAGGATTCTTACCAGCATTCCGCTGCTTCTCGTAGTCAGAGAGCGCGTCGATCGCGTATTTGCCAAGGATGACGCAGGCCGGCAGGTTGATGATCGTCATGCCGCCCATGGTGATATCCGCAATCGCCCAGACCGCTTCCATCTTAAGCAGCGCGCCGACAAAGATGACGACGACACAGCATGCGTAGAAAACTTTCATGAAACGCTCGCTCGGCATATTTTTGTTGTTGAGGAACGCAAGTGCGTTGTCGCAGTAGTAGAGGTTTCCAAGGAGCGTCGTGAACGCGAAGAGGACCATGGCGACCGTGATGAAGATCGGGCCGATGCCGCCAAATACGGATGAAATCGCACTCTGTACATAAGGCGCACCTGCAACGTCCGGTGTGTGCGGGACGCGTGTGCTGAGGCACATCAGGGCTGTCGCCGTGCAAAGGAGCATCGTATCGATGTAGACAGAAATCGTCTGTACGAGACCCTGCTTGGACGGATGCGAAACGTCCGCCGCCGCGGAGGCGTTAGGTGCGGAACCGACGCCGGCTTCATTTGAAAAGAGGCCTCGCTTAATACCGAGTACCAGACAGGAGCCGGAGATTCCGCCGAAGATTGCCTTGAAATTGAACGCGTCGGAGAAGATCTCCGCGAACATAGCCGGAATATGCGGGATATTGATGAGTAATACGATCAGGGAAACAGCGATGTAGAAAAGACCCATGACAGGAACGATGATCTCCGTGATGCGGACGATTCTCTTTCCGCCGCCGAAGATGCAGTAAGTCGGATCGTAGCCATGTCGTTCTGTGAGCC
>JAZRKZ010000437.1:0-3140 GCA_045646565.1 Lachnospiraceae bacterium | reverse complement strand
CCGGTCAGCATTGACGAGGTCGAACCGGTCCTATCGATCGTCAAAAGGTTCCAGGTCGGGGCGATGAGCTACGGCTCGCTCTCCCAGGAAGCGCATGAGACGATTGCGACTGCCATGAACCGTCTCGGCGGGCGGTCCAATACCGGCGAGGGCGGTGAAGCCGCGGAACGATTCGGAACAGAAAGGAACAGCGCGGTCAAGCAGGTGGCTTCCGGCCGCTTCGGCGTGACGGAGGAGTATCTGCTTAGTGCAAATGAGATCCAGATCAAGATGGCCCAGGGCGCAAAACCCGGTGAGGGCGGTAACCTTCCGGCCAAAAAGGTCTATCCGTGGGTGGCGGCGACCCGCTGCTCAACGCCGGGCGTGCAGCTGATCTCTCCGCCGCCGCACCATGACATCTACTCCATCGAGGACCTGGCCCAGCTGATCTATGACCTTAAGAACGCGAACAGGAACGCCCGCATCTCAGTCAAGCTCGTATCGGAAGCAGGCGTCGGCACGATCGCCTCGGGCGTTGCCAAGGCCGGTGCCCAGGTCGTCCTTATTTCGGGATACGACGGCGGCACGGGTGCGGCGCCGTACAGTTCTGTCCACAACGCGGGTCTTCCGTGGGAGCTGGGCGTTGCGGAGACACATCAGGCGCTCATCGAGAGCGGGCTACGCAGCAGGGTGCGGATCGAGACGGACGGAAAGCTCATGACCGGAAGGGATGTGGCGATTGCCGCACTGCTCGGTGCGGAAGAATTCGGATTCGCGACCGCTCCGCTCGTATCGCTCGGATGCATGATGATGCGTGTCTGCTCCAAAGACACCTGTCCGGTCGGTATCGCGACGCAGAACAGGCAGCTTAGAGACAGATTTGCGGGGAAGCCGGAGCACGTGATGAACTTTATGACATTTGTCGCCATGCAGCTGAGGGAAATCATGGCGGAGATGGGCTTTAAGACCGTGGACGAGATGATCGGCCGGACGGACTGCCTGAGGAAGAGAGATTCGTTCAGGCAGCCGCATGCGCGGACGATTTCATTTGCGGAGATCCTGAAAGAAGGATACAGCGGAGCCATGCATTGCAGATTCGATCCGAAGGAAAGCTTTGATTTCATGCTGGAGAAGACGCTCGACGTAAGGTGCCTTCTGCCGTGGCTTGAAAAAGCTTCGGAGAGCGGGGAGAAATCCTCGAAGATCTCGGTGGAAGTGAGTTCCACCGACAGGACGTTCGGCACGATCCTCGGGTCGGAAATTGTGAAAAAATACGGTCAGGCTACAAAGAAGCTGGCTGAGGAAAGATTCCATATCACCTGCACGGGCGGCGGCGGTCAGTCCTTTGGCGCATTTATACCGCACGGTCTCACGATCACGCTGCGGGGCGACGCCAACGACGGCTTCGGCAAGGGGCTTTCAGGTGGAAAGCTTGTCGTCGTGCCGCCGGAAGGAAGCCGGTTTGTGGCCTCCGAGAACATCATCGTCGGCAACGTCGCGCTCTACGGGGCGACTTCCGGCAAGGCTTACATCTGCGGCGTAGCGGGCGAACGGTTCTGTGTCCGCAATTCCGGAGCGACGGCAGTCGCAGAGGGCTGCGGAGACCATGGCCTTGAGTATATGACAGGAGGCAGGGCCGTGATCCTCGGCAGGACGGGCAAGAATTTCGCTGCCGGTATGAGCGGCGGTATCGCCTATGTCCTTGACCGGGACCACAGCCTGTACCGCAGGATCAATAAGGATATGGTGGAGCTCGAGGAGCTGAGAGACAAGTATGATATCGCGGAGCTTCGGGAGATCCTCACGGACTACGTGAAAGCGACGAACTCCAGTCTCGGCAGAGAAATACTGGGTAACTTTGACAGAGAAATCCTGAACTTCAAGAAAGTCATCGCAAGGGATTATCAGAAGATGATCCGGATGATCGGCAAGTATGAGGAGCAGGGAATCTCGAGGGAGAATTCGGAGCTGGAGGCTTTCAGGGAACTGACGAGTGTATCGGTCTGAAATCTTATGCCGGGATGCGGCGGAAGCGGGACAAAAGCGGCTGCGCACCGCGCCCCGGGTATTATCGAAAAGACCGGCTTTGGCAGCGGACACGTGTGTCCGAATATATAACGGCAGGTGAGAAGATGGGTAAACAGACAGGTTTTCTCGAATATGATAGAGTTGAAAACAAGGAAATTCCGGTTGACATAAGGGTAAAGGGCTATGATGAATTCCATGCGCCGTCGTCCGTGGAGGAGCGGAGGAAGCAGGGTGCCCGCTGCATGAACTGCGGCGTCCCGTTCTGTCAGTCAGCGATGAACCTCAGCGGCATGGTCGTCGGCTGTCCGCTCCACAATCTGATTCCGGAGTGGAACGACAGTATTTACAGGGGCGAGGATTCTCACGCCCTGGCAAGGCTCCTTAAGACCAACCGATTTCCGGAATTTACCGGCAGGGTGTGCCCCGCTCTGTGCGAGAAGGCATGCATCTGCGGACAATATGATGATCCGGTCACGATCAGGGACAATGAGCTCTATCTCATAGAGAGCGGTTACAGGAATGGCTGGATGAAAGCACATTTCCCGATGCGGGAGAGCGGCAAGAAGGTAGCGGTCGTTGGCAGCGGACCTTCCGGCCTGTCCTGCGCCGATGCGCTCAGGCGGCGTGGGCATTCCGTTACCGTCTATGAGAGGGAGGATCGGATCGGCGGTCTGCTCATGTATGGCATTCCGAACATGAAGCTTGATAAGAGCGTGATCGCAAGACGCCAGAAAATCATGGAGGAAGAGGGCGTTGTGTTCAAGACCGGCGTCAATGTGGGGGAGAAATTAAAGGTATCCCGGCTCAAAAAGGACTATGACGCAGTCGTTCTGTGCTGCGGCGCAAAGCAGCCGAGAGCCCTCGCGGCCGAAGGCATAGAGGGAGCTGCCGGCGTCTATTTCGCGGTCGACTTCCTGAAGGCGGCGACAAAGAATGTCCTTGGAATCGAACCTCTCCCGGAGCAGTTTGACGCGAAGGGCAGGGACGTCGTCATTGTCGGCGGCGGCGATACGGGGAACGATTGTATCGGTACGGTCATCCGCATGGGATGCAGATCTGTCACGGCGCTTGAGATGATGCCGAAGCCTCCGGTAGAGCGCACGGCCGGTAATCCCTGGCCGGAGTGGCCGAAG
>JAZRKZ010000436.1:0-4406 GCA_045646565.1 Lachnospiraceae bacterium | reverse complement strand
TCCTGTATATTATCTAACCTAGGATATTTTCTTATTTGTCGGACCGCCGTCTCTATTCCGGCGGACCCATATATATTTAAACGCTTTCGCGATCAGACCATTCAACTCTGTTCGCGTCCTGCGATCAAACCTTAATTGGCTACCTGCACCATCGAATGGCGGACAACCGAATCCTTGTACATGTATCCCTTCTGGAATTCCTGTACGACGATGTTCTCTCCAACGCTCTCATCTTCCACATGCATGACCGCATTGTGAAGGTTCGGATCGAACTCCTTGCCGACTGCCTCGATCGGCGTAACGCCGATATCAGTGAGCGTCGTCATGAGCTGTTTGTAAATCTTCTGCATTCCCTCTGTGAACGGATCTTCCGCGTCCTCCTCAGCGACAAGCGAGAAGCCTCTCTCAAAGTTGTCGACGACCGGGAGGATCTTTTCCACGACATCCTTCGCGCCCATTGCGTACATGCCGGCTTTTTCCTTTTCCGTCCGCTTCCGGTAATTATCGAACTCCGCCATGAGCCGGATATATTTCTCATTCTGCTCCTTGATGAGTTCGTCTTTCTTCTCGATTTCCTTCTTTAACTTACGGCTTCCGAAAATCATGTCCGGCTCCTTCCCGGCATCCTCAGTTTCACTTGCGGTCTCATCACTGTCAGTTTCCTCGGATTCTGCCTGGGCTTCATCGGCGCAGGTCTTGGCCGCTACGGCCTCTTCAGCCTCTGCCTCACCGGCCTCTGCAGCTTCGGCAGCCACTTCTTCAGCCTTCACTGTCTCTTCAGCTTCCGCTGCGTTCTTCTCAGGATCAGTCTCCACGTTCCTGTCATCTGAAACCTTCTTTTCTTCTGTGTTCAAATAAGGTTCCTTCCTTTCTTCATTGATCTTAATCATGTTATCACCTCTGAATCTGAGATCAGGCATCACATTCTACATTGGTCTGCCACTAAGACGGCTGTTCCTCGATGACTTCGCATCCTGCGTTGCCGTCGCCCTCACTCCTCTTCTGTCTGAACAGATCGCTGAGTCCGTCCTTGAATATTTGCAAATTATTCATCACCTTCTCATAGTCCATCCGCTTCGGTCCGATGATTCCGATCGTCCCCTGCAGGCCGTCGCCCAGATCGTAGGTCGCTGTGACCACGCTGCAGTCTTTCATGGATTCAATCGGACTCTCCTCACCGATGTAGACCTTAATTCCGTTCTCTTCGCTGACGTCCGCCTCTGCCTCCCGGACAAAATCGGCAAGCACGCTTTTTTCCTCCAGCGTCGTGATCAGGCGGCTCGCGTTGTGCGTATCGGCCAGCTCCGGATATCTGAAGATGTTATTTGCACCGCTCGTGTAAATCTCCATGTTTTCATCGGTCTCTGCCCGAATGACTTCGACGATGGTGTCGAGGACATCGTTGACGACATTTGCATGAATACCTGCTTCCTCCTTGATATTAGAGATCATGCCGAGATTGATGTCCGCGAGCGTGAGCCCGTTCAAATGCGTATTCAGCAGGAGATTCAGCTTGAGCACCTGCTCTTCATCGATGTCATCGTTCAGATCGATGATATGGTTCTTGACCACGTTGCCCTCGATGACGACGACATTCAGGAGCTGTCTCGAGTTCAGCTTGCTGAGCTGGATGAACTTGACCTTGTTCCCCTTGTAGGAAGGTGCGGAGATCATCGTCGTGTAGTTCGTCCGCGACGCCAGAAGCCGTACGACCTGTTTCAGAATTTCTTCCATACGGTTCGTCTTCGCGATCATGAGGCTGTTCATCGCGGTGACCTTTCTGGTCTCCTCCTGAACGAGCGAGTTGACATAAAAGCGATATCCCTTGTCGGAGGGGATGCGGCCCGCCGACGTGTGCGGCTGCAGTATATATCCCATCTCCTCGAGGTCCGACATCTCATTTCGGATCGTCGCCGAGCTGAGATTCAGGTCCGTGTATTTCGAGATCGTCCTGGAACCGACAGGCTCGCCTGTCTCAAGATAGTTCCGGATAATCGCATATAAAATTTTCCGTTTTCTCTCGGTCAGTTCCATAACGTGCTCCCTGTTTTTCTTTGTTAGCACTCAATGTATTGGAGTGCTAACATCTAAATCATAATATACTCTCGGGCAGGTTAGATGTCAACACAAAAATAAATTTTTCACAATTCGGAAACAATTTGGGGCGGCTGCGCGACTGCCCAGACTGATAAAAAAACACCCCCGGGCAGGACATATACATCTGTATCCTGCCGGGGGGTGATCTCATATCTGATGACGCACGACAGCGTACTCATCATCCAGCCTGTAATACGGACAGATTCCGCGGGGCGCAGTGATGAACCGCACATAGTCGTCCTCGTCCATATCGCAGCAGCAATAGTATTCTTCATCATCTTCGTCCCAGACGAAGTTCACGCAAGTGTCACACATATTTCCTGTCAAACGATCACCTCCGGTTCAGGCAGGGTACTTCGCAGCATCTTTTTCAAAAGACTTGTCCGCTCACGCCTTCCCGCCGCGATTCTTTCCACGGGCTTTGTTATATTTCTTGTAGGTACGTTTTGGCTGAGCATTAGCAGCAATCGCGCCTTCGGTCTTCGCCTTAGCCCGGTTCGCTCTTCGAACCTGGCGTTCCGTATCTTCCACATCATCAAGATTTTGCCGCAGCTCAACCATCTTGTCACGCAGCTCGGCAGCCATCTCGAAGTTGAGCTCTGCGGCAGCAGCCCGCATCTGCTTCTCGATTTTCTCGATCAACTTCTCTATCTCCGCTCTGCTCATGTCCTCCGGATTCTTGTCCAACTCCGATTCTGTCTTCGCGACTTCTCTCGAAATCGAAATGAGATCACGCACCGCCTTGCGGATCGTCTGAGGAGTAATGCCGTGTTCTTCATTGTATTTCATCTGAAGCTCTCGGCGGCGCTTTGTCTCTCCGATTGCCCTCTTCATTGAATCGGTCATGACATCCGCGTACATGATGACATGACCATCTGAATTTCGGGAAGCACGTCCAATCGTCTGGATGAGCGAAGTCTCAGACCGCAGGAAGCCTTCTTTATCCGCATCGAGGATCGCGACGAGTGTGATCTCAGGAATATCGAGACCCTCGCGAAGAAGGTTGATGCCGACAAGAACGTCAAACACGTCGAGTCGCATCTCGCGGATGATTTCTGTTCTTTCCAGTGTATCGATGTCAGAGTGCAGATATCGGACACGGATACCCAGATCTTTCATATAATCTGTCAGGTCTTCCGCCATACGCTTGGTCAGTGTGGTGATCAGGACCTTGCCGTGATTTTCGACGGTCTTGTTGACTTCACTGACCAGGTCATCGATCTGACCTTCAACAGGACGGACATCAACATCCGGGTCGAGAAGACCGGTCGGTCGAATGATCTGCTCTGCCCGGAGGAGTTCGTGAGCCTCCTCATACTTACCCGGCGTCGCAGAGACGAACATGATCTGATCGATACGGTCTTCAAATTCTCCAAAGTTGAGAGGCCGGTTATCGAGAGCGCTCGGAAGTCGGAAACCGTAATCAACAAGTGTCGACTTGCGACTTCTGTCTCCGTTATACATCGCGCCAATCTGAGGGATCGTCATGTGAGATTCATCTACTATAATTAAGAAGTCATCTTTGAAATAATCAATCAGAGTATATGGAGGCTGCCCTGGCGCCCTGCCGGTCAGGTGCCTTGAATAATTCTCGATGCCCGAGCAGAACCCTGTCTCTTTCATCATTTCCACATCGAACTCTGTTCGCTCACCGATACGCTGCGCTTCAAGGAGCTTATCCCGGCTCTTAAAATAGAGGACCTGCTCCCGCATTTCAGCCTCGATGGAATCGCAGGCAGCCCGCATGCGCTCCGGCGGCACGACATAGAATGAAGCAGGGTAAATCGCCTGATAGGTAAGCTCCGCCCTGGCCTCGCCGGTCAACGGGTCGATGCGGGTCACACGATCTATCTCATCGCCAAAGAACTCGATACGGATCGCGTACTCGTTGGTATCCGCCGGAATGACTTCCAATGTATCACCCTTAACACGGAAGGTACCGCGGTGGAAATCCATCTCGTTTCTCTCGTATTGCATGTCGATAAGCTCGCGGATCAATACATCGCGGTCTTTAATCATACCGGGTCTTGCGGATGTCATCATATTTGCGAAATCATCCGGCGCACCAATACCGTATATGCAGGAGACCGAAGCTACAATCACCACATCACGCCGCTCGCTGAGTGAGGATAGTGCGGAGAGACGCAGCTTGTCGATCTCATCGTTGACAGATGAATCCTTGGCGATATATGTATCCGAAGACGGCACGTAAGCTTCCGGCTGATAATAATCATAATAAGACACAAAATACTCCACCGCGTTATCAGGGAAGAACTCCTTGAATTCCCCATAAAGCTGTGCTGCCAAAG
>JAZRKZ010000435.1:0-6393 GCA_045646565.1 Lachnospiraceae bacterium | reverse complement strand
TCGTAGCCATGTCGTTCTGTGGGGCAAGGAGTTGCAAAGCTGTATTGTCTTCCTAAGACCGCTTGGCCTCCGACTTATTTTCTGAACGAACAGGTGCCTGGCACCACATGCTCATTTTCGGCATGTGGTGCCAGGCACCATTTTTCTCATCATTTTTTAGCGGTCGATTTTTACAAGGACCCGCTCCACGCGACGCTCGTTCATGGCCAGCACCGTCACGGTGAAATCGGCGTAGCGGAACGACTCGCCGGCATCCGGGAACCTGCCGAAGCTCTCGATCGTCCAGCCGCCGACCGTCTCGCTCTCAAAATCGAAGTTTTCCTCCCGGATCTTCATAAGATCCAGGAAACCCGAGATCGGCATATCGCCGTCAATCTCATACTCGCTTTCACTCTTCTTTGTGACCTCATCCTCAACGGTATCCGTCTCGTCCCATATATCTCCGACGACCTGCTCGAGCACATCCTCCATGGAAATGATGCCGAGCGTCCCGCCATACTCGTCCACAACGACCGCCAGATGCTGTCTGTTCTTTCTGAAGGCTGCCAGGACTTCCGGCAGTTTCATGGTCTTATAGACGTAACAGGGCTCCATGACCAGCGAACGGATATCAACACGGTCAGAATCGACGATAGCCTTCAGGAACCGGTTCATGTGCAGTACGCCGATGATGTGATCGATACTGCCCTCATAGACCGGGATCCTGGTATAGTGCGATTTCGCGATCGTCGCGGTGATCTCCTCAAAGCTGTCTTCAATATCGATCGCCATCACATCTACACGCGCCGTCATGGCCTCCGACGCCGAGACGTCCGGGAATTCAATGGCTGCCCGGACCAGTTCGCTCTCCTCCTCATCAATAACATCCTCGTCCTCGGCCGTCTCAATGATGGTCGCGAGCTCCTCCACTTTCTCATCGGAATCTTCCTCGGCGAGTTCTCCCTTCATCGGCTTTGTGATGAGCGCGATGAGTATGACAACAATGAGGACAAGCGGCTTCAGGATGATCATCAGGAAACGAACGATATAGGCGTATTTCCTGGCGTAATTATTTGCACCCTTCTTGGCGGTGATCTTGGGAATAGTCTCGCCGAAAATGATGACCGCTATCGTGATGATGACCGTCGCCACCCACGCGTATTTGTCCGAGCCCGTCAACAGGATGACCGCGACGGAGCCGAGCGAGGAGCAGGCGATATTTACCAGATTGTTGCCGATCAGGATCGCGCCGAGCGCGTCGTCAAAATGATCGACGATATAGAGCGCGACCCTTGCCTTTTTCGAGCCGGCCTCCATCTCGCTCGAAAGACGCATGCGGCTGCAGGAGGAATAGGACATTTCCGAACCCGAAAAAAACCCGGATAGATATACGCAGGCGATAATTCCTGCAATAACAAAATATACGGTCATGATTTGCTTCCTCCTTTACGTTCCGGAGGATACTTATCCAGGATCTTCATCATGACCTTGCGGATCCGGTTGTGCTCCATACTTGCGATATAGACCCGCAGGCCGTAATAATCAAAATGCTCACGGACGCTGGGTATCGATGAGAAGTGCTCGTAGACCCATTCGCCGACACGTTTGTTGATCAGGGATTCGTCATTTGCAGGATCATTAAAATCTATTTCCTCGAACGCGTCCCACACAGTCTCCTCCGCGTCGACCAGATAGCTTCCGTTCTCCAGATCGACGTACGGATCCTCGATCTCGTCCTCCTCATCCCAGATCTCGCCGACCAGGGTCTCCAGAATATCCTCGATCGTGACGATGCCCGCCGTGCCGCCGTAGTGGTCCGATACAATGACCAGGCTCTGGCGTTCCCGCGACATTGTCTGCAGCAGCTCGTCAATCTTCGCGCTCGTCGTGACGAACATCGGCTCGTCGATCAGCTTGCGCACGTTGAGCTCGCTGCCGTGGGCGATGTAAGCCCGGATATAGCGCCGGATCCGGAGGATACCGATGATATTGTCGATGCTTCCCTCATAGACCGGAAGACGGCTGTGATTCTGTTCTTTAATAAAATCGAGTATTTCATCGGGCGTTTTATCGATATTGATCGCCGCGATGTCGACACGCGGCGTGAGAACGCTCTCGACAGAAACGTCATTGAACTCAAGAGCCGAGGAAATCAGCTCGCCGTGCTCCGCACCGAGACTGCCCTCTTCCGTCATGTCCTCGATGATTCCATGGATCTCGTCCTCCGTGACGGAGATCGGCGGATCCCCTTTGGTCAGGCTGCTGGCAAGGTTGCCGATCGAAGCGAGGATGAAGGCCGCCGGCTTAAAAACAATATTCAGAACGGATAGTGGACGGATACATAGAAGCGCGAGTTTCTCGCTGTATTTCTTCGCAATGCTCTTCGGGAGCATCTCTGCGAAGAAAAATATGAATAGTGATGATGCAAATGTACTGATCGTGACGGCGTGCAGTCCCCAAATCCGCGTTACTGTGACCGTGATGATGGATGCCGCCGCCAGATGGGCTATATTGGTGCAGATAAGAATGGTGCTGATCGTCAGATCAAAATGATCCAGCGCATCGAGGACCAGGGCCGCGCGTTTGTTGCCGCGCTCTGCCAGGGTCTTCATACGCACTTTAGACACAGATGCAATAGCTGTCTCCGTGACAGCGATATAATCCGCGAAAAGAACAAGCATCGCGGTGATTAGCCAGGGTGTCAAGGCACCTTCGGACATGGGAATCTGTTCCTCCTAATGGTTGGTAAGCCATCATTCAAGCGGTCTTGGGCCTGTGAAGCTTCTGCGGACATACGCAGGCACGCATCGCCCGCTGCCTGCGCTGTCCATATCGAATTGTAAGTAATTGCGGGATGGTTGTCAAGATATTGCCATTGTCCGAACGAGACTGAAGGACAATTCAATTCTCTAAGGAGTATGGCCGATGCGGGTCACCGCGGTCAGCTCTCTAAGGCAGCGACCCACTCTGCGGCTTCCTTAAGGTTCAGGTTTCTCGCTTCCGCAATTTTTCGAAGATCATCATACTCGTATTTTGTGCGGGATACGCCGTAACCGGAGACCTGTTTTCTGCGGATAGGGCCATATTCCGTCGAGACCACTTCTTCGCTGCGGTCAAGAACATACCGCCTGCAGATCTTTTCACGGACGCCGATCGTCGTCGTGTACTTGAAAACAGCTCTGACCATGTTTTCTTTATTCTCCGGCGCGCAGAGCACCGCGAGCAGGACGCCCGGTCTGTTCTTCTTCATGGTGATCGGCGTTGTAAAGACATCGCGGGCGCCGGCGGCAAAGAGCTTTTCGTATACATAGCCCATTTCCTCACCCGTCATATCATCGATATTGCAGTCGAGCTCGATGATCGTATCCGTCTGCTGCGCGGTCTCTCCCAGCATGGCCCGGACGCAGTTCGCCTGTTCAAAGTTTTTATGACCCATACCGTACCCGATCGCCGAGACAGACATCGGAGGCATGTCGCCGAACTCATCCGCAAAGTGCCGCAGCAGTGCCGCTCCCGTGGGCGTTGTCAGTTCGCCGCGCACTTTTCCCCCGTAGATCGGGACGCCTTTCAGAATAAAAGCGGTCGCCGGAGCCGGTACCGGAAGGATGCCGTGGGCGCAGTGGACATGGCCGCTGCCGACGTGAATCGGCGAGACAACGACTCTGTCCGGCGCTATATCATTCATGAGGCAGCACACGGCGGTGATATCCGCAATAGCGTCCATTGTCCCGACCTCATGGAAATGGATCTGCGTCACCGGCATACCGTGCGCATGGCTCTCCGCCTCCGCGATGAGCGTGTAGACAGCCATCACGTCTTTTCTGACGGATTCCGGAACGTTAAGCCTGTTCACGATCGCCTCAATATCGGCCAGGGAGGAGTGGTGGTGATGCCCGTGGCCGTGGCTATGGCTGTGCCCGTGTCCATGGTCGTGATCATGCTCGTGGTCATGACTTAGCGTCTTGGGAGGCGCCTCGGCCGCGCTCAGCAGCCGCTGATAATTCGGGTTGAGCGCGGCGTCCGTTTCATCCGGGATCTCCTCGACTTCACCTATCCTCACGTGGACGCGGGTACCTGTAATGCCGCACTTGACTTCCGGCACAGCCTCAAATTCCACGCCGGGAATACCGATAGCGTTCAGTTTGCGCACATACTCATCTTTATCGGGCACAAGTTCCAGCAGCGCCGCCGTGAGCATATCGCCGGCTGCTCCCATATTGCATTCAAAATACAGTGTTCTCATTTATATCCTCCAACAGGATCGCCGGTTTATTCCGCACGCCCATCATCTTTCATATTTTTTTCAAAAACATCCCGGCTAATAGCCGCTTCCGGTCATCTCTCATAGGTATCTTGTGTCCTGCCAGTCCAATACTATTCTGTCACTTCATGTGGTTGATCAGGCTTGCCTGATATCCCGCTCCGAATCCGTTGGCGATGTTTACCACAGAGACGCCGCTCGCACAGGATTTCAGCATCGTGAGCAGAGCGGAAATACCTCCGAACGAAGCCCCGTAACCTACGGATGTCGGAACTGCGATTACCGGACAGTCGGAAAGCCCCCCAATCACGGAAGCCAGCGCTCCCTCCATCCCGGCGATCGCGACGATCACTTTCGCCGACATGATCTCCTCGCGGTGCGCAAGCAGGCGGTGAATCCCGGCGACCCCGACATCGTAGAGCCGCACTACCTCGTTGCCCAGGACCTCGGCCGTCAGCGCAGCCTCCTCCGCGACAGGTATGTCGCTGGTTCCCCCGGTGGCGACGACGATTTTCCCCGCTCCGTCCGGGACCGGCAGCTCACCGATGATTCCGACCCGGCTCAGAGGTTCGTACTTCACTTCGTAGTGCCCGCTGATATATGCATACGCTTCCGGCGTTAGCCGCGTGATCAGGATCCTGCTGTTGCCTCTTGCAATCATCGCGTTAACAATCCCGAGAATCTGTTCCTTCGTCTTTCCGGCGCCGTAGATAACTTCCGACACGCCCTGACGAATACCTCTGTGATGATCGACCTTGGCGTAACCGAGCTCCTCGAAAGGCTCGTCCTTCAGCTTGAGCACGGCCTCATCCGGCGATACACTGCCGTCGGCTACCCTCTCAAGCAGCGATACCAACTCTCTTTTTTCCATAATAATTCACTCCGGTTCATCACCTATACCAAAAGCCGCCGCTCCTGCACATAGCAGCAAGCGGCGGCAGTTACACTCAGTCTGAAATCAGATCTCAGATTTTTTCCTGCATACTGTCTTCAAGAGCCTCAACAATATTATCGACTACCTTCGTGACCTGATCCTGAACTTCCTTCGGCGCATACGGGAATGTGTAGGACACATCCGACGCAAGGAGCAGCGGAAGATCGTTGAGGGAATCGCCGATACCGTAAACACGGCAGTCGCCGAAATGCTTGCGGATCACAGAAATAGCCTCGCCCTTGGAGGTTCCCTTAGGAGCAATATCGACCTCGATGACATTCTGGAAGGCGTTCAGATAATCGCCATACTTGTCGTTGAGCTCTTTTGTGAGGGCAGCTGCCTCTTCCAGAGTCTCGCAGTGGATGCCTACGCCGTGGACCATGCCCTGTGGAGCGTCGTCCATACCGGTGATGACATTGTATTCGCCCGGATAGTCCATCTCTTCAAAGACATTGATGACGCCGTCGATATCGATCGAAATTCTGTTGCCGCGCGGCTTGACATCCTTGACGATTCTGTCAATGACATCGCGGTCAACGAACAGCTTGCGGATTTCCTTCATGTCGCGGTCAATAATGTTGGAGCCTGTGGATGTGATCCAGAAGTCCGGCTCGATCAGTCCGCCGATGAACGGCGTCAGACCGCCGACCTGTCTGCCCGTGCAAAGTCCGAAATAGTTGCCTGCTGCCTGATATTCCTTGATCTTTTCAACGTTTTCCGGCGGAAGCTTGACTTCTGCCTTATAGAAATAAAGAGTACCATCAAAATCGCTTGCAAATACTTTTTTCATTCTTTTTATCCTTTCTTATTTTGTCACGCGTCTTGCATGCTCTCTTCTTGCCTCACATGCTGTACTCCTTTTATGATACCATGTAACCCCTATAAAGTAACAGATTTTTTTGCAAATTCGCCAAATTTCCTTAAACGGACAAGCCCGTTTTGTCGAAATTCACACATCCGGAAAAGACGAACACCGATGCCGCCGGCTGCATGTATGTATGCGCCGTGACATCGGTGTTAAAGTCACATTTCTTCTCTGTGAGAGCCCTTAATACCGAACAGGCATTCAAGAACCGCCTCGACTCCGAACGTTGCAAAGTTCTCCGTGAAATGCATCAGCTCAGTGTCATCGTATTTTTCAATTCTCTCCTTGAGCTTGCTCAGTTCTTCATCCGTCGGAGTGAACGTCTGCTCGATTTTCTCCATGAGGTCCGCATAT
>JAZRKZ010000434.1:0-3362 GCA_045646565.1 Lachnospiraceae bacterium | reverse complement strand
CCAAAATTACCGACGCCCGGCAGGACAACGTGATCCGCCTTGAGAATGATTTCCGGGTCGCTTGTTAAGATCGTCTCCTCGCCAAGCGCGCGGAAAGCCTTCACCACGCTCTTCACATTTCCCGCGTCATAGTCTATTACTGCTACCATATTTTAATCCTTTCATTTGCAGCCTCGCGCTCCGCTCCTTCGCACATGCGCAGCGCCTTCAGGCTGCCCCTTCAGGCTACTTGCCTTCAAGTGTGAACCAGAACTGAACGCCGTCCTCGTAATTTTTGACGCCGCACTGCTGGTGGTGGCTCTCCATGATCGCCTTTACGATCGAAAGTCCGATGCCGCTGCCCCCGTACTCACGGGTCCGGGCCTTATCCACCTTATAGAACTTCTCCCAGATCTTATCAATATCCTTCTTTGGGATCGGATTTCCGGTATTGAACACGGAAACGCGGACAAGATTGTCCTCCCTATTGATCCGCACATCGATTTTCTTATCATGATCGAGATGGTTCAGCGCATTGCTCATATAGTTGGTAACGACTTCCTCGATCTTGAATTCATCTCCCCAGACAAAAACAGGATCCTCAGTGTTCATCGTGACCTGCGCTCCCTTTTCCTCCAGGAGCAGCGTCATGCCGGAAATAACGCCCCGGACCAGCTGCGTGATATCGAACCGCTCCATCGTCACCTGTTCCGTGCCGAACTCGAGCTGGTTCAGCGTGAGCAGCTTGCGGACCATATTGTTCATCTTGGCGGACTCATCGATAATAACGTCGCAGTAGAAGTCCCGGCTCTCCGGATCCTCCGCGATATTGTCCTTAAGTCCCTCCGCGTAGCCGGAGATCAGCGCGATCGGCGTATTCAGCTCATGTGACACATTATTAAGGAACTCCTTGCGCATCTCATCGATCTGCGTTTTACGCTCGTTGTCCTTCAGAAGCTCGACATTTGCAGCCTTAAGCTCGCAGATCGTCTGCTCCAGCTGATCAGACATCACATTGAAGTTCTCTCCGAGCTGGTCGATCTCATTCCCCGCGTGGCCTTGATACTTAACGTCAAAATTCAGCTTTGTCATCTCCCGCGACAGTTCCGACAACTGGACGATCGGGCGCGTGATCCGGCCCGACATGACCGCAATCGCAATCACGGCGATGAGCGTTGTGATAAAACCGACAATGATAAAAAAGACATTGGCAATGAGGGCCGCCTGCTCGATACTCTCGAGCGGCGAGCGGATGAGGAACCATTCCCCGTTCGAAAGATTGCCCCACATCTCAAGGTAGTTCGTGGCTATTCGCCGGTCCTGCGTGACCTGAATCGTATAATTATCCTTCTTTTTCAGGATCTCGAGATCATCCTGGTAAAATCCGGAATAGTAGCCAAAAAGTCTGGCCGCGAGATCGAACTCATCGCGGCTCGTCACCAGTACTATTTCGGAAAGATCGGAACTTGCGACCATGATCTGCATATTCTGCTGTACGGAGACCTGCGTGATATTGTTCTCCGAATCATCGTCGAACTTTCCGTCCTCCACCTCCTCATCGATGATCTTGTAGGTGGCAAGGAGTTCGGATGTCTTCCTGGCCCTGTAAAAATCCTCGAGGAACAAATAATTGGTCAGGCCGACAACGAACAGAGTCAGGCACATGACGCCGACGAACAGTGTGAGCAGCTGGGCCCGTATACTGTTTTTCATTTAGATTCCCCGCTTATTTTTTCTCCCCATTCGGGTCGAACTTATAACCCATGCCCCAGATCGTCCGGATATACTCTCCCTTTGCCCCCATCTTGCTGCGAAGCTTCTTGACATGCGTGTCGATCGTGCGGGCGTCGCCGAAATAATCGTAATTCCACACTGCGTTCAGGATCTTCTCGCGGGACAGCGCGATGCCGCTGTTCTCGACGAAATACTGCAGGAGCTCGAACTCCTTGAACGACAACTCGATCGGCTCGCCGTCGATCGTGTCCTGATGGGCCGCCCTGTTCACACGGATACCGGCCCCGTCGAGCACGTCCTCTGACGCCGCCTTGCCGCTGCGGCGGAGGACCGCATTGACGCGGGCGACAAGGATCTTCGGGCTGAAGGGCTTGGAAATATACTCATCGACTCCGAGCTCAAAGCCGAGCAGCTCATCCCGCTCATCCGCTCTGGCCGTCAGCATAATGATCGGCACCTTTGAGAACTGACGGATCTCACGCGTGACCTGCCAGCCGTCCATCTTCGGCATCATGACATCGAGAATGATCAGGGCGATGTCCTTCACATCAAAAAACAGATCGACGGCCCTCTCTCCGTTCTCCGCTTCAATGACCTGATAGTCCTGTTTCTCAAGGAAATCGCGGACAAGTTTCCGCATTCTGGCTTCGTCGTCAACGACCATCACTTTCAATTTATCCATTCTGTCCGACCTCCAGTCTGTCCTTATGACAACACTTTTGAACATACATCCTTTATCCTACCATACAATGTGAATTCGTGCAAAGTTTATGTTATCATTCCGGGGCGATTATATGATACAATTATATAAATTGAAGTTTTCTGATTTTGTACAGGTGCCTGTGCAGCGAATTGCAAAACTCAGTGCGGAGGTGGATTGTATGCACACGGTTCCGCAATGATCCAGGTGACTGTGAAAAGAAAGGAGTAATAATGTCTGCTTTTAAGAAAGGGTTTTTATGGGGCGGCGCGACCGCTGCAAATCAGTGCGAGGGCGCCTATCTCGAAGGCGGCAAGGGCCTTTGCGTTCCGGACATGCTTCTCGGCGGAGATGTGAACACGCCGAGAACATTCTGCCCGAAAATTGAGGACGGCGTTTTCTATCCCTCCCACGAAGCTGTCGATCTTTATCACCACTATCAGGAAGATATCGCCCTGTTCGGAGAGATGGGCTTTACGTGCTATCGCCTGTCCATCAACTGGGGCCGCATCTTCCCGAACGGCGACGACGCGGAGCCGAACGAGGAAGGCCTCGCGTTCTATGACGCGATTTTCGATGAGTGTAAAAAATACGGCATCGAGCCGCTCGTCACTCTCTGCCATTATGAGATCCCGTGGGCGATCGTAACGAAATACGGCGGTTTCACGGACAGACGTGTCATCGGCCTCTTTGTCAGATACGCAACGACCTGCTTTAAGAGATATAAGGACAAAGTCAAATACTGGCTGACATTCAATGAAATCAATATCGGTATCATGGATCCCCCCATGGGCCAGCTGTACGGTCTCGGCTACTGCGCTCCGTCAGACCTCGCAAGGACAGAGCGATGCACGATCCCGGAGCTTAAAGTCGATGATCAGAAGAGATTCTTCGCTCTTCACAACGAGTTCGTCGCTTCAGCAAAGGCTGTCATTGAAGGCCATAAGAT
>JAZRKZ010000433.1:0-3788 GCA_045646565.1 Lachnospiraceae bacterium | reverse complement strand
TTGAGCTTCCTGTTTCGGAGCCTCCTCCTTTACGGGCACTTCCGCGCTCTTTTTATTCTGATTCTGAGTCTGGGCAGACGTGTTCCTCGAACGGAATACGCGCACGATGCCCTTTTTCTTGGGCGCCTGCTCCGCCTGTCCCTTCTCCTTATTATCCTTTGTTCCTGATGCTGCATCAGCAGAGAGCCCATCCGCTTTCGAAGCCTGTAATGATCCGCCAAAACGCGCGCAGATATTTTCGACTTCGTTGTCCGGCACCGCTGAAACAGCTGTCATTGTGTCATAACCCTTGGTATGCAGATAATCAACGACAGCTTTTCTGTCTGCGCCGATCTGTTTTGCAAGCTCATGAACCTTGATTTTTGCCATTCCTATCTCCTTATTATTCCCTCACATTATCCAGAAATACCTTTGCAAGATTTTCATCTAATATCGCCAGTAAGGCCCGTTCCCCCCTGCCGATGGCATGTCCGAGTGTGTCTTTATCCGAAAGTACGCAATATGGAATGCCTGCATATATGCACATATCCGTAAAATGCTTTTTTGTATTGTCCGAGGCGTCCGACGCGATGACGACCAGTTTCGCTCTGCGCCTTTTCACTGCCTCTTCTGTCTGAAATTCTCCTGACGCGACCTGCCGCGCTCTCTGAGCGAGCCCCAGATATCCGAAAGCTTTCTTAAGATCCATTTTCGATCTCCTTTACGAGCGCTTCCAGTATCTCATCCGGGATCTCGATCTTGAGCGCCCTGCCAAGGGCCTTCGACCGGATCGCCTTCTTAAGACACTCACTGTTATTGCAGATATAAGCGCCGCGTCCGTTTGCTCTTCCCCCGGCGTCGATCATGACTTCGCCTGCGGGAGTCCGCACGATTCGTATGAGCTCGTTCTTATTCCTGACTTCCCGGCATCCCAGACATGTCCGCTGCGGCTTCTTTTTCGTCGCTGTCTGTTGTCTCTGGCTCATTGGCTACCTCGCTCTCCGGTTCTTCGTACTCTTCCTTCATCTTAGCATCAAGTTCGCCTGTCGCGCGGGCCTGTGTCTCGGACTTGATATCGATCTTATAACCTGTAAGTCTTGCCGCCAGACGTGCGTTCTGACCTTCCTTGCCGATCGCGAGGGACAGCTGATAATCGGGAACAATGACCCTTGCCGCCTTCTCATCCGGATTGGCTTCGACTGAGACGACCTTGGCCGGGCTCAGCGCATGCTCGATCAGGACCGCCGGATCCTCATCCCATGCGATGATGTCGACCTTCTCGCCGCGAAGTTCCCGGACGACCGCGCTGACGCGGGAGCCGTTCTGACCGACGCACGCGCCGACCGGATCAACATTTCTCTCTGTGGAATACACTGCCATCTTCGTGCGGGAACCGGCCTCGCGGGAGATACCCTTGATCTCGACAATACCGTCGCGGATTTCTGTTACTTCTTCCTCAAAGAGCTTTCTGACAAGCTCGGGGTGTGTTCTGGAGACCAGGATCTTCGGTCCCTTGGCGGAGTTCTTGACATCGAGCACATACACTCTGACGCGCTCTGTCGGCTGGAACTTTTCCGTCTTGACCTGCTCGTTCTCGCTGAGGAGAGCGTCGGCCTTGCCGAGATTGATGCAGTAAGCCTTCCCCTGCATTCTCTGGACAACGCCGGTCACCAGCTGGCGGACCTTCTGATAATATTCGTTAAAGACCACATTGCGTTCCTCTTCGCGGATGCGCTGAAGAATGACATTCTTCGCGTTCTGTGTCGCGATGCGGCCGAAATTCTTGGAATTGA
The DNA here is from genome assembly GCA_045646565.1 of Lachnospiraceae bacterium. Classification (GTDB taxonomy): domain Bacteria; phylum Bacillota; class Clostridia; order Lachnospirales; family Lachnospiraceae; genus Chordicoccus. Next base: position 2,016 of record JAZRKZ010000433.1, on the reverse strand, counting down.
TATCCACAATAATGATATCGCCGACTTCCGCATCCGGATGATCAACTCTGGCGTCAGCGACGGTGACCTGGAGGATCGGATCAACTATATCCGCCTGAGACTCCACGACTTCCTTCTCGGCTGTCACCGAAAAATCGAATGTCTCGCGGTTAATGTTCACGTTGATATTTTCATTCTTTCCGAAATTGGCCTTGCATGCCTGCATGAGCGATAATTCAATTGAATCAAGAAGAGATTCTCTGCTGATATGCTTTTCCTTCTCCAGTAGTTCAATTGCCTCTTTTAATTCGGTGTTCATTCTATAGCTTCCTCCATGTTAAAAATCAAATGCAAGGCGGATGTTGGAAATCTCCGCCCTGTTAAAGACTGTCTCTTTGCCATCCTCGTCGATCGTGACGGTATCATCATCGTAAGCGGTCATTATTCCGTAGAATTCCTTTTCCCCATTTACCGCCTTGTATGTATGTATCTCGAGTTCTTTTCCCATTGCAAATGCATAATCTCTCGGACGTCTCAGCTGTCTCCCGAGTCCGGGTGAGCTGACGATCAGTGTATACGCGTCGGGGATAAAGTCTTCCTGGTCAAGGAGCGGGTCCATCGCCCGGCTGAGGGTCTCGCAGTCGTCGATTCCCACGCCGCCTTCCTTATCGATATAAATAAGGAGATTATACTCCCCGCCGACTCTGGCGTACTCCGCATCGACCGGTATGAGTCCATGCTCTTCACAGAGTTTGCCAAGGAGCTCCCAGGCTCTTTCTTCAATAACTTCTTTTCTGCTCACGTTTCTTCCTTTTTTACAAAAGTTAGAGCGGGCGTCCGCCCGCTCTAAGTCTACAGTATCATTCATCATACAAAAATATAGCACCCGCATATTTAAAAAGCAAGCACTTTCTTTAACGTCTGATCCCCTTTTTGCCCCGCTTCTGGATCTTTACGCGGCCCGGCGACATCTTGCTGCCGTTATAGTCGATGGCGAACTCGCTCGGACCGCCGATCAGATAAGCCGTCTTCACCTCGTCGTCCTCATCGAGTTTCATTCCCTTTACGCCGTACGACGCTTTCTTCAGCTCCGGCACATCCGAGAGCGCGAACCGGATATAATACCCCATGCCGCTGAGAAGGAACACGCTGTCGCACTCGTCCGCCATACCGGCCATGATGACGGCGTCCCCGTCCTGCAGCCGGGTGGCCGCGACCGTCCTCACGGAACTTACGAACTCGGTACCCGGCGTCAGCTTGACATTTCCCTTCTTCGTCGCGAAGAACACAGTACCTCTTGCGATCTCCTGCATTGAACTTACCCAGACAATGTCCTCCGTCCGGTTCGTAAAGTTCGTCAGGTTGTCGACCGGTACGCCTTTGTCCCTGAGACGCTTTGCGGGTATGTCGAGCACCTTGACGGTGTGCAGTTTTCCGGTATCCGTAAAGATACCGATCTTATCCGTGTTCATGACCCGGAAAATGAACTTATGCTCACTCTCTGCCGCTTCGCGGTTCTTATCATATGCGGCCGTGTCGATGATCTTGACGTATCCGAATCTGTCCATTGCAAATACGACCTCTTCCGGCTCCGTCTTCTTCTCCTCTATGACCACTTCACCCGCATTTTCAATGGCTGTACGCCGCTTTCTCCCGTACTCTTTCTCTATGCGCCGCAGGTCCTCGATCATATCAAGGGACATAGCGCCGTAGTCATTAAGCAGATGCTCATAGTGCGCTATCCGGTCCAGAGTCTCCTTGTGCTGCGCGATCAGGGCCTCCACTTCGAGGCCGATGAGCTTGACGAGACGCATATCGAGGATAGCCTGGGCCTGACGCTCCGTGAAGCGGAGACGCGAGGCGAGTTTTTCACTCTTTTTCGTCTTGAACCGGATGTCTTTGGTCTCGCCGCAGATCAGGCAGTTCTTTGCCATCTGGGCGTTTTTGGATCCCCGCAGGATCTCGATGATCAGATCGATCACATCGCAGGCTTCGATCAGACCTTCTTCGACCTCTTTTTTCTCGAGATCCTTCGCG
>JAZRKZ010000432.1:0-4219 GCA_045646565.1 Lachnospiraceae bacterium | reverse complement strand
CTAAGACCGCTTGGCCTCCGACTTTATTTTATTGCTTTTTCTTTCGCCCGAAGGGCAGGATGAACAGAATGAGCCAGACGCCTAAGGCCCCTGCGGAAACGGTAGCCGCAAGACGCAGGTAGGGAAGGGCGTAAGTCATTTTCACCCGGCAGGAGCCTTTCGGCAGCTCGACGCCGCACAGTCCGCCGTTAATATTCTGGACCTGAACAGGCTTTCCGTTCACCGTCGCGGTCCAATTGGCTGTATAGGGAATCGGTACACAGAGCATACCGTTATCCTCCGGGTTCTGCACGACCGCGCTGTAGGTGTCATTTTCAAATGAGATCTCCTTTATATCCGTCTCCTTCAGCCCCTGGAACTCAAGAGCGGCGTTTATATCTTTCTTCAGGCTGACAGCCCTCAAGGTAACGGAACTTGCGTCGCTCAGATCGATACGGATATTGTTGGCCATATCCGGCAGGAGCAGCGTGATGTTCGGAAGATTTTCGCCCATAGGAATGATTTCCGAATCGCAGTCGGAAAGGTCGGGGTAGGCGTTCGACAGGATAAAAGTCTGCAGCGTGCTGTCACCTTCCGTCTTTTTCGGGTCGATCTCAATATACAGATACTGAACTTCGAATTCATCCTCCGAGAGCGCGTCGTTGAGAGCCATGATGAAGAACGGGTCCGCTCCGACCGCGCTTGCCTTGTATGTGCCGTCCTCGTTCTTTTCAATCGCACAATTATTGACATAACTGATCTTGTCTAACAGATCCATCTCATCGCCTTTGAGCAGCGGATCCATTTTCAGAGAGACATTGCCGTCGCCGCCGTTCGTCTTGTAGTAGGACCGGGTCAGAGCTTTCATGCGCTCGAAGGAATTCAGTTCCTCGAACGTCGATTTTCTTATCTGGCTGTGATACAGATAGCCGAACGGCAGAGTGTTGTTGTTGACAAATGTCTTATTGGTCTCCGTCGCCTCGACCTGAGAAAAGAGGGAACGCTCCATCGCTTCGCCGACGCGGTCGTGGCCGTTGTCTGTGATCAGGTACTTGCCCCCAAGAAACGTGAACAGATAGTATTCATCATAGCCGACGATGAAGAAGTTGTCGGACAGCTGATTGGAATGGAAAGCCTGCTTCAGCGTGTGGAGGCTCGAGGGATTGATACTCGAGTAGCTTGTCGTGGCGTAGAAGCCGTCGACGAGGCCTTCATTTGCATAATTGTACTCTTTCGATGTGCTGATACGGTAGAGACCGCTGTCATACTTCCGGATGGCTTCGACCGCCTGCTCGGTTCCGTCGTTATAGAGGGAAGAGGCAAATTCCTCCCGGGTCACATAATCGCGCTTATAGAGACATGCCCAGTTGGCTATGACGAGCTCGGCGCAGACTGCGATGAGAAGGAGAACACGGACTGCTTTACGGATCTTCCTGAAGAGCATAAGGACGAGCAGAAGCGCATAGATGAGGATGGAAAGGACTGCGATGCCGACTGCTTTCAGATCCAGGGCGTAGGCGTGGGTCGGGGCAAAATGATACAGACCGTAAAGTGTGGCCATACACACTGCCGGGGCCGCAATGGCGGAGACGCCCAGCCCGAAGGCGCCGGGATTTTCGGTGAGGGAACGGACGAAGAAAGCAATCGCGATGACCTCCACGAAACAGATCATGAATGAGTAGCGCTGCGTGATGAAGTCGAAAGTCAGGAGCCAGGCGGCGCCGCGGAAGCAGAGCATGACGCCGACCAGAGCCGTAAGCAGTATGACCGGGATGATGCCCTTCTTCCTTAGGAAGAGGTAGACGGCGGAGAAAAAGAAGAGAGTGCTGACAAAGAGCACTGCAATTTCATAGTAGTTGACCGCACTGGTATAGCCGTTGCCTGTCCCGAAGAGATCGCTTGAGAAGAAGCGGCCGATGACCGTCAGGTAAGTGCGGTTGTCATAGGGCTGAAAAATGATCTTCCAGTTGCTGATATCCGTCTGTCCGGTGCGGCTGCTGGAAAGGAACGTCGAGATGATCGGGAGCACGGAGATCGCACTGATCACGACAGAGAAAATGCCCATGAGAAGGAGACGCATGAGCCTTAAGAGGACAAGCAGAATACGATTCTCTTTTTTGACTCCTTCCGGCAGGTCATGTCTGTCGCCTCCGATCAGCGTGTAGATGATCGTATAGACGGCTGTGAAGGCCGCTGTCATATAGAAGAAGTAGTAGTTCGATATGAGGAAGAGAGCGAGCGCGAGGATCAGGAAGAAGTAAAATCTCTTCCTGCCGTCGTCGTATGCGCCCTGAAGGAGATACATGACGATTGTGAACATAAGAATACAGGTCCCGAAGCTGTAGTTCTGTCCCCAAAGGATCATGTAGCTTGAATACGCCCAGATGAGGGCGGGAATCATGGCCGCCTCCTCGTTCTTTAAAAGGATGCGGAAATAACCGTACCCGAAGAGTGCGGTCAGATTGTGCTGAATATAGAGGAAAATCAGGATGCCGAACGGGAAGCGGTCTCTGCCGAAGACCAGAAGAAAGAGCTTCAGCGGGTTGATATACTGCAGGAACGTGGAGGTCGTATCCGCGCCGAGTCCGGATTCCAGAGTGAACGAGGAGAAATCCTTATTGTGCAGCAGGCGGGACAGCATCGTGATGATCGGGTAGCTGGAGGACATGCCGTCCGAACCTACATCTGTGTACATAAAGACTGCGTCGCCGAAGACGAACCGCCAGTATAGTGCGAGGAAGATCACGGAAGAAAGCGCAAGAAGCACAATTCTTCTGTGTTTTTGAATAAACGTCATGTTCATCCCCCTTTCATTTCCAATGTTTTCCATGCTGATCCAGCCGATTATTTTCCGAAGAATGAGAAGACTTCCCGAACGACTTTCTGCCTGTTTTCATCGCCGATTCCGAAGTAGAGCGGCAGGCGGAGAAGACGTTCGCTCTCTTTTGTCGTGAACTCATCGACCCCGTCGAAACGCCCGAATTTGAGGCCCGCGGGCGCGGAATGAAGCGGAATGTAGTGGAAGACGGCGAGAACGCCCCGCTCTTTCAGGAAGCGGATCATGCGGGTGCGCTCTTCAAGGTCCTTCAGCTTGATATAGTACATGTGGGCGTTGTGTTCGCACTCATCCGGAATCCTGGGACGTTCAAGGAGTCCTTCCTTCTCAAGGACTTCGAAGGCTGCATGGTATGTATCCCATGTTTTCATGCGGTCGCTGTAAATGAGGTCGTAGTTCTCAAGCTGCGCAAAGAGGTAGGCGGCGTTGAGATCGCTCGGCAGATAGGATGAGCCGTAGTCCACCCAGGTGTACTTATCGATCTGTCCCCGGAAGAACTTGCTTCTGTCTGTTCCCTTTTCGCGGTAGATCTCCGCCTGATCGCGGCGGTCGAGGTTCGGGAGGACCAGCGCGCCTCCTTCGCCCATGGAGAAGTTCTTTGTCTCATGGAACGAGAAGCAGCCGAAATCGCCGAGATTGCCGAGAGGCCTGCCCTTGTATGTCGAGCCGAATCCCTGCGCCGCGTCCTCGACGACATAAAGACCGTGTTCCTTCGCGATGCGGTTGATCGTATCCATCTCACAGGCGACGCCCGCGTAGTCGACGGTCACGATCACCTTTGTTCTGTCTGTGATCGCCGCTTCGATCTTATTCTCATCCAGATTCATGGTGTCCGGCCGGATGTCGACAAAGACCAGCGTCGCTCCTCTCTGTACAAATGCGTCTGCCGTGGAGCAGAATGTGTAGGACGGAAGGATGACCTCGTCGCCCGGGCCCACTTCTGTGAGCAGGGCTGCCATCTCGAGGGCAGACGTTCCCGATGTCGTGAGATAAGTCGCCGGCACGTTGAAGTGTTCATTCATCCACGCCTGGCATTTTTTCGTGAAGGGACCGTCCCCGCAGATCTTGCCGCCCAGAGCCGCCTGTTTCATATATTCAACTTCCCTGCCCGTGAACGGGGGAATATTAAAATCAACCATATTTATCTCCTTATAGTCATAGTTCTATTTATTCTACTACCATTTGCAGGGTATGCGCAAGGAAATAACGAAATGAGGGGGATGCATCCCTGATACGACGGATACATCCCCCTGCTGCATTCCTTATTTGATATTTTCACTGCATAAAAGGTGAAATCAGCTTGTGAAACAGATCTCACACGCGCCCATGGCTTCCCTGCGTATTTCTTCAAAAGCCTCCGGAGACGCGCAGGCAGCGTACAAGTCGGAGGCCAAGCGGTCTTAG
>JAZRKZ010000431.1:0-2511 GCA_045646565.1 Lachnospiraceae bacterium | reverse complement strand
AGGTAAGGTATGGCAGTATTTCACTGTCGTTCCGGACTTCAAGTCCACCGGTATCAAGGACGGCAAGCGTGCATGGGAGTGGCCGGCAATCATTCGTGCGGTCAACACGAAGGACGCTATGACAGCTACCATCGAGCATGTTGACTGGGAGGTCCTCGACAAGATCACACAGAGGATCACAACTGAGGTTCCGGGCATTAATCGTGTGCTTTTCGATCTGACACCGAAGCCGACGGGAACAATTGAGTTCGAATAAGAAAACGCCCGAAAAGAAGTCAGTTTTTATGCGGGTTCCAAACAAATTCCGTTAAGTGCTGGCAACAGATTGGCAACATTTCTTTGATATTCACTGCGTAATCTCTCATTTATACGATCTAAAAAACCTTACTGATCTTCAGAATCAAACTGGAGAATCGGTAAGGTTTTTCTGTTGCCCTATTGTGGATTTTGAAATCTGCTGACGGGTTCTAATCTTCCCTTTTTTCCTTTGACATACGAATCAGGGCATCGCTCAGCTCCTGTGAGGGAGTGACCTTCACATGGATCCCCGGAAGGTCTGCCTCGGAGAAGTTGTAGCGCCAGGAATCATATTCCTCTTTGGTAATATCGCCTTTATGTACCTTTTCTGCCTGCTCATACCACTTGCTGAACAGGTCGAACATGGTGATCGAAACGCTGCCGGTATTCGCCGGACGCAGGCAGAGGGCGCCATCGATGTTCGCGATCCGGAAGCCGTACATGTCCTCCAGCGCGAAGAGCGTGTGCATCAGGCCGAGTTCTGAGTCGATATCGGGTACTTTGATGGCCCGCGGAGATACGCCATACATTTCGGAGAGCTGCCGGATCAGCGGCTCCTTGGGGGTGCGGGCTTCTGTTTCATATTGTGCCATGCGGACTTCAGACGTGTTTCCTTTGAAGCCGGCAGCTTCACCGACCTGCTTTTGGGTAAGCCCCTTGCGGGTCCGGAAAAACCGGAGTCGTTTGCCAAATGCCATGATAAGACCTCCAGACTTAAATAAATTTGTTAAGCACAGTATAACACGGAGAAAAAGCAAGTTCAATATAAACTTAACGCAAAAAAGTTATTTTTCGGGTTGACTTAACGGAATAGAGTTATTATAATACAAACATAACGGAATATAGTTAAGCCGAGAAAGGAGGTGATATCTTGAGAGAATCAGGATTCTTAAGAGCAGAACAGGTGATGAAGGAGATGCAGATCTCCAGGCAGAAAGCTTACAAGATCATCCGGCAGCTGAATGAGGAGCTTGCAGGCATGGGCTATATCACAGTTCAGGGCAGAGTCAACGCAGACTACTTTTATGAACGATGCCGTTACCACGGCGGAAAGGAGGCTAAGTAATAATGGCAGTTTACAAAGACGAAGCAAAAGGCACGTGGCGGGTGATCTACCGCTACACAGACTGGACTGGGAAGCCAAAACAGACCCAGAAGCGCGGCTTCAAGACCAAACGGGAGGCTCAGCAGTGGGAATGGGAGACCATGCTGAAGAAGGAATCCAAACTGGATATGACCTTCGCCAGTTTCTGCGAGCTGTATGAAGCCGACCGGAAACCGCGGCTGAAGGCAAGTACCTGGGAGACGAAGGATCATATGATCCGGACAAAGCTCCTTCCTTATTTCGGACACCGGAAGATCGCGGAGATCGATGCGAAGGAAGTGATAGCCTGGCAGAACAAGCTCATGGCCTACCGGGATAAGGACGGCAAAGGATACTCTCCGGATTACCTCCGCTCAGTCCATGCCCAGTTGTCTGCGATATTCAATCATGCCGTGAAGTATTACAAGCTTCCGGTGAATCCGGCAAGGGTGGCGGGAACACTTGGAAAAGAAATTCCAAAGGAAATGGATTTCTGGACGAAGGAAGAATATCTGAAATTCGCGGAAGCAGTGATGGACAAGCCGGTATCCTATTACGCTTTCGAGATGCTCTACTGGACCGGTATCCGGGAAGGTGAGCTGCTGGCGCTTACACCGGCGGACTTCGATTTCAAAGCGCAGACAGTCACAATCAGCAAGACCTATCACCGGATGAAGGGCAAGGATATCATTACGAGCCCGAAAACGGCCAAAAGCAACCGGACGATCAAGATGCCGGAGTTTTTATGTGAGGAGATGCAGGATTATCTGCGGCAGCTCTATCAGGTGCATCCGAATGAAAGGATATTCCCGGTCACGAAGTACTATCTCAATCACGAAATGGTTCGCGGCTGCAAGGCAGGCGGCGTCAAGAAGATCCGCGTCCATGATATCCGCCACTCCCACGTATCGCTCCTGATCAACATGGGCTTCTCAGCCCTCGCGATCGGGGAACGCGTCGGACATGAGGCGGAAAAAATCACGTACCGGTATTATGGCAAGTAAAATCTTATGACAAGTTGTCCTGGCGAACACACTGGTTTAGTGACATATACACCAGAACAACTTTCCATAATTAATGCTTCAGTCCGTTAAGCCAGTCCAGAAGGGATTTGTCTTTAGTCCAGTCTT
>JAZRKZ010000430.1:0-2503 GCA_045646565.1 Lachnospiraceae bacterium | reverse complement strand
AGTCGCTCTGTCCTTGTCTGGGATTTGCCTTCGCCGAAGATCAGACCGTATTTCTGCTTCAGTTCCTTGCAGACGCAGACATTCCGCTTCAGCCAGTTGCTATCGGAGATTCGTTTGCCGTTGTTGTCCACGCGGTTGAAGAGGAGGTGGCAATGGGGATTGGGGTGTTGTGGTGGCGGACAATGACATATTAAGTGTCCTTGATTCCCATCTTTTCCATATACTCCTTTGCAATCTGTACCATAAACTCATTGGTCAGGCGTGGCTTGTCCTCCGGCTTGAAACTGATGGCTATGTGGCCGACAGGTTTGCTGACCCTTGGGTTCAGCTGGGATTGGATTTCGAAGCACTTGGCGGCGATCTTCGGATCGTCGGGGATGATGCCGTCGTGGGCGATTACTTCTGCCTGGTCTTTGCCGTAGGCGTATGCTGTGCAGCCTCCGAATGAGGCGCCGGTTACTATTTTTGCTATCATTGTTTGCTGGTTTATAGATTTAACTATGTGCGAGGGATGCCCGATCGAGTCGGGCATGACGAGGGAAAGGTCAGAGATCCCCGATCAGGTCAGGGATGACGATTCGTCGGGCATCCGAGTGGATCATTTTTGTCTTTTCATCTCTTTGTGGAGGTGAGTGATGAGGTTCTGGACTTGGGGAAGGAGGTCGGACAGGGCACCTTCGGTCGATTGGAGGCCCTGCGCGTGGGCAAGTCTCGTGAGTTGGTTCAGGTTGTTGCACAAACCCGACAGATCGCGAAAGACGGCGTTATGTTCCTGGATGAAGTTCTGCACGACCTCGGCATTGACGGATGCCTCCCGGACATATTCGGTCAATGTGCGGAATCCCGCCGTTCTCGCCCTGTGACGGACGATGTCATATTGCAAAGCGCTGTATCTTACGGTCACGGCCCGGCTCTTCTTCTGCACCCTGCTCGATCTCGGGCGACCGCCTTTGTTCTTTTGTTTCATTGTTTTCCTACTTTATTGGGATGCCCGATCAGGTCGGGCATGACGGCTTTTACATCTTTGCCACCGGCAAAGCGAGGCGACCAACGGGAGGTTTTCAGCATCTGAAAACACAACCTCGCTAACCTCACTTTCGTTCGGAAGTCCGTCTCCGTTCCCTATTGTTTTACATAGTATTCAAACTTGTAATTCGGGGATATACGGACGCTGAACATTGCCATTATACAGTCATTTACGTCCGGCTGATCGAGCCATTCCTTGAGCGCACTGCTGCATACTATTGTGATTGCCTCCTTCTGTCTTGACGTCGATTTTATCCTGATTGCATCCGGCTTCAGGTCGGTGGAACGGAACGATATATCTCCTTCCATACACCCTTGAACAGAGGCGGGAACTGTGCATCCTGCGGGTTGTTCACCTTCCATTTTTCCGCTACCGCCTTTCTCTTTTCACCAGTGTCCAGAAGCAGACCTCCAGAGAGCATCCATCCGTTTCGGGAATAATGGTCATAGAACTTCTTGAGTTCCTGACCCGGTTTGCAATTGTTCTTGAAAAAGAAAATTGGCAATAATTCATCTTCTAAATCCTGAAATGATGGTGGTGAAAAACATATAGCCGATGCGGCAGTCACAGTGGCAGTTTCCTTATCCGTTTCAGTAGCAGTAGGAGTTAAGGGTTTTAACCCCGCCCCCGTTTCGGAAGATAACCCCACCGGGGTTTCAGTCTTTCTCGGACGACCGCCCTTGATGCCGCTCGGAGCACCTTTCCTGCCGTTCTCATAGTTGCGTTTATGTTTGTCGATCGTAGGGACAAATGAACATAAGATCGCATATTCCGTAGCAGAAAAATCCGCCTTCGGTATCGGGGCATTGAAGAAACAATAATCACATATCGCCTTGTATGCTTTGGACTGCGTACGCACTTTAAGGGTACATATCCATTTATACCAAGATGAATAAAACAGGAAAGACTCTCGTAGAGGTTCGTGATCAAGAATGTCAAATCTATCTTCCATACCTACCTCCTATTTTCCGACGAGTTTCATCACATCCGACTTGCGATAGAGGTACTTTCCTCCCACGCAGCACGGCACCAGATAGCCACGCTTCGCCCATTTGGTCATCGTCGAATCGCACCGTTTCAACAGGGTCATTACCTCCTTTCGGGTCATATATTCCTGCTGATGGGGATGCTCCTCTTGTATCGGATTTTTCCTTTTCGCTGCCATACGCTGCTCTTCCATTTCAGCGACAACCTCCTTGACGGTCTCACGCACGAGACACCAGATCGCCGCACTCAGATGGCGGGAGAAATCATCGTTCATACTCTCCGCAACCATTTCCAATTGTATCTTTCTTCTGTCCATCTTACATCAGATTTTCATTTCACCTGACTTCATCGCACCATACGAAAAAGCCGCTCCCAACTTGGACACGGCTGCAATGTTCGGTATTTTCAAATGCTTTACCTTCGAAGTATCGAATCACGTATCGAATTCTACTGCTTTTCGAGAACCCGCCGGATTCTCTTATCTATAAG
>JAZRKZ010000429.1:0-3663 GCA_045646565.1 Lachnospiraceae bacterium | reverse complement strand
GTATTGTCTTCCTAAGCCCGCTTGGCCTCCGACTTGCGGTGCGGACAGCGCTCTCTGGATGATCTGCGCGCCGGTCTTCTCGTCGCCCTCAAGACCTGCGATGAGCTCTGCCAGTTCATCGGCAGCATAGATATATGCTGTGCCGCCGCCTGCAATGATGCCTTCCTCAACAGCAGCGCGGGTAGCGTTGAGCGCATCTTCCATGCGGTACTTCTTGTCCTTCATCTCGGTCTCTGTCGGAGCGCCGACGCGGATAACGGCTACGCCGCCTGCGAGCTTCGCAAGTCTCTCCTGCAGCTTCTCGCGGTCGAAATCGGACTTTGTCTCAGCGATCTGAGCCTTGATCTGGCCAACGCGCTCTGCGATCTGAGCGGAATCACCCATACCGTCGACGATGATCGTGTTGTCCTTTGTGACCTTGACGGATTTCGCACGGCCGAGCTGACCCATTGTGACGTCCTTGAGCTCGATGCCGAGTTCATCGGAGACCACTACGCCGCCTGTCAGGATCGCGATGTCGCGAAGCATATCTTTTCTTCTGTCGCCATAGCCCGGAGACTTGACAGCGACAACATTGAATGTGCCGCGCAGCTTGTTGACGATCAGAGTCGTCAGAGCTTCGCCTTCAATATCCTCGGCGATGATGAGAAGCTGAGCGCCGCTCTTTACGATCTGCTCAAGGACCGGAAGAAGATCCTGGATGTTGCTGATCTTCTTGTCGACGATCAGAATGAACGGATCCTCAAGGTTGGCTTCCATCTTCTCCATATCGGAGCACATATATGCGGAAATATAGCCGCGGTCGAACTGCATACCTTCGACAAGGTCGAGCTCTGTAAGCATTGTCTTGGATTCCTCGATCGTGATAACGCCGTCCTTGGAGACCTTCTCCATAGCGTCCGCGATCATATCGCCGACTTCGTCGTCACCGGAGGAAACCGCTGCGACACGGGCGATCTGGATCTTTCCGGAGACCGGCTGGCTCATGCGGGCAAGTGTCTCAACAGCTGCGTCCGTCGCTTTCTTCATGCCTCTGCGCATAATGATCGGGTTGGCGCCTGCTGCCAGGTTCCTCATTCCCTCGCTGACCATTGCCTGAGCAAGGACAGTTGCTGTTGTTGTTCCGTCGCCGGCAACGTCGTTCGTCTTGGAAGCGACTTCCTTGATGAGCTGTGCACCCATGTTCTCGAAACCATCCTCAAGATCAATCTCTTTCGCGATCGTAACGCCGTCGTTTGTGATCGTCGGGCCGCCATAGCTCTTGTCAAGAACAACGTTCCTGCCCTTCGGGCCTAAGGTCACACGAACAACATTTGCAAGCTTGTCAACGCCGGCCTGCAGCGCCTCTCTTGCCTCTACACCGTACTTAATATCTTTTGCCATGATTTAGTCCTCCTCTACTACTGCCAAAATATCATTCTGACGAACAACAATATATTCTTCATCGCCGAGCTTGACTTCTGTGCCGGCATACTTGGAATAGATGACCCTCTGGCCGACTTCGACATTCATCTCGACCTTCTCGCCGTCGACAACGCCGCCCGGACCTACAGCGATGACTTCCGCCTGCTGCGGCTTTTCCTTGGCCTGGCTTGTCAGGATGATGCCGGAAGCTGTTGTCTCTTCAGCCTCAAGCTGCTTAAGAACGACTCTGTCGCTAAGTGGTACTAATCTCATAACTTTGCCTCCTCGTATATGAATTTTCTTGCAGTCAGTCTTTGTTGTTAGCACTCAATTGTATGGAGTGCTAAAACCTATATGGTAATATACTCTCAGGCAGGACCAATGTCAACTATTTTTTTTAATTTGCTGAAACTTCCCGCACCTGCCCATCAAGAGAATTGTCATCAAATCACGGCTTCCGGGGGATATTTCCGGCCGTTCCGCCCTAAAAAAGATCCCTCCCCGTCCCCGGAGAAGGATCTTCCTTCACAGCGTTATTTGTGCGGCCGACGCTTCTTACTGCTGCTCGCGCCTCAGCTTAATATCCTCGAGCTCCTCAAAGATATAGTCGTTGAGGATCTTGATGTAGGTTCCCTTCATGCCGGAGGAACGCGACTCGATAATGCCCGCGCTTTCGAACTTGCGCAGCGCGTTCACAATAACAGAGCGTGTGATGCCGACGCGGTCGGCGATCTTGCTGGCGACCAGAATGCCCTCACGGCCGCTGAGTTCGTCAAAGATGTGGATGATCGCCTCAAGTTCAGAGAAGGAAAGTGTTGAAAAGGCGCTCTTGACGACCTGTTTCTTCCGTGCCTCCTCCGCGTTCTCCTCGTCGACGGATCTCATCATCTCAAGACCGACGACAGTCGTGCCGTACTCGCTGACGATAATGTCCTCAATGTCGAACTGAGCGCCGGCACGGTAGCAGAACACGGTGCCGAGTCTCTCGCCCGCGATATCGATCGGATTGATGATAGCCACATATTTGCTGATTTCCGGCCCTTCAAAGCCGAGCGTCATCAGATTGACGTTCTCCTTTGTCGAGAGTACGCCGAGGAACCGCTCGTTGAGGAGCGGATCAATGAGCTCGCCGACTGTTCCGGAAAGAAGCTCGTCGATTTCCGGGACTCCGTCGCTGCGGCCGACGCCGAGGACCTTGCCCTTCTTGCTGATCACTAAAATATTCGACTGGAGTGTTCCCACCATGACCTTGCAGATGTCATTGAACACTACTTTTGAACTACTTGTATTGTGCAGCAGTTTATTGATTTTTCTGGTCTTATCAAGCAGCTGAACGCTCATATACAACATCTCCTTCCTGAAAGCCTGAAATGGCTGAATAAACATACTAAAGAATGCAATCCTACATGCAAAACATCATCGGTCCGCAAAAATCTACTATAATTGATATTAACACAAAATTATCTACAAAACAATAATAGCAAAGCCATTTTCTGATAATTCCAACTATTTATGAATATATGACTTTTTCAGAGCAAATTTTCGTCACTGTTGCACAAAAAAGGAACTGTCTCTCCCCCGCCCTGGCGGATGACAGTTCCTCATACTCTTTATTTAGGCGCGTCCTCGCGGTGGCCGCAGGCCTCATTGGCGCAGACCAGCTTGTTGCCCCGCTCCGTCATGTAGCCGCCGCAGACCGGGCAGCGCTGCTCCACCGGTTTTGACCACGACATGAACGTGCACTCGGGATTGTTCTCGCAGCCGAAATAACGGCGGCCCTTGCGCGTTCTCTTAAGAATGACCTCTCCTCCGCACTCCGGACACTTCACGCCGACTTTCTCAAAGAAGGGCTTCGTGTTGCGGCATTCCGGGAAGCCCGGGCAGGCCAGGAATTTGCCGTGCGGCCCGTACTTGATGACCATGTTGCGGCCGCAGTTCTCGCAGATGACGTCGCTGACCTCATCCTCGATCTTCACCTTCTCAAGTTCGCCTTCTGCCTTCTTCACCGCCTCGTCAAGGTCCGGATAGAAATTGCGGACGATCGTCTTCCACTCCACGATGCCGTCTGCGACGCCATCGAGCAGCATCTCGAGATTGGCTGTAAAGTTCACATCGACGATCTGCGGGAATTCCATGCACATAATGCCGTTCACGACATCGCCGAGCTCTGTGATGTAGAGATTCATCTGCTCTTTCGTGATATAGCGCCTTGCAAGGATCGTGGAGATCGTCGGCGCATAGGTACTCGGACGGCCGATG
>JAZRKZ010000428.1:0-4304 GCA_045646565.1 Lachnospiraceae bacterium | reverse complement strand
GATCACGGAGAGTCAAGCTCCGTCGCACATACTAGGAAATCCGTTCTGATTGCCCTCGAAAGTCCATTCAATCTTATATACTTTATTGCAATTCCACCATCTGCAACTCTCTGGAAAATAGGGATAAAATCTACTTACTCTTCCTCAACAGTTTAGTACTTTATATCATTAAATCGCCCGTGTGTCAACGGGAAATTGGCGCGACCGGCAGGCCCGGGCTGTGATCGCGCAGGGCGCAAACGAAAAAATGATATAGTATTTAATGGTTTAGTGTGTTAAAATCTTAACGTTGGCAACGTTTTTTTGTTTATTTAAGGAGGAAATCATGAACAAATTTATGACGCGGATCAAAAATGTCGGCCCCGGCGCCCTTGTCGCAGCTGCTTTCATCGGCCCCGGAACCGTCACGTCCTGCTCCATTTCAGGCGCAACAGCGGGCTACACGCTCCTGTGGGCGATGCTTCTCTCTGTTATTTCTGTCATCATCATGCAGTCCATGGCGGCCAGGCTCGGCATTGTCTCCGGAATGGGCCTGGGGGAAGCTCTCCGGACGAAATTCACGAGTACCGGCGCAAGGGTGCTCATTTCAATACTCGTCATTGCAGCGGTCTTTGTCGGCAATATCGCGTATGAGACCGGAAACTTGACAGGTTCGATCCTGGGTATCCAGGCAGCGATCCCGGCGGCGGACAGCGGCACTGTCAAAATAGTGCTCGCCCTGATCCTCGGCATTATCGCGTTCGTTCTTCTGTATTCGGGAAGTTACCAGCGCGTTGAGAATTTCCTGACAGCTCTCGTCGTCCTGATGGGCGTCATCTTCCTGATCTGCGCGTTCGCGGCAAAGCCTGACTGGGGCGCAGTGTTCAGCGGCCTCTTCGGATTCAGGGTCCCGGACGGCGGAGACTGGATGACCGTCGCGGCCCTTATGGGAACGACCGTTGTGCCTTACAATATTTATCTGCACGCGGCGTCTGCCTCCACCAAGTGGGGCAATGTCGATGACAAGGAAGACGCGCTCGCGAATTCCAGATTTGACTCCGTTCTTTCCATCGGTCTGGGCGGCATCATTTCCATGGCGATCATCGTCTGCGCAGCCGCTACGATACACGCGACAGGCGGAACGATCGCATCCGGCGCCGATATGGCCAAGGCCCTGTCACCCCTTCTGGGCAGCTGGGCGACCGTGATCTTCGGTATCGGTCTTTTTGCGGCAGGCATCACGAGTACACTCACTGCACCTCTGGCCGCCGCGTTTGCTTCTTCCGGGATCCTGGGTAGTGTCAAATAAGCTATGAAAAAGCGGAGCCTAAAAAATAGGCTCGATTGAACCTTGAAAATCTGTAGATATTGAAACCGGAAGGCTCTCCGAGGGCTCAGGGCGCTGCCCTGAGAACCCGCAAGGGACTCGTCCCTTGACCCTTCTTCCGGGCCCTGCCCGGACCCGTCCTTGCCGGAAGCAGGGAAAGGCGCAGCTGCCCCTTTCCCGGACAGGAGGATGATCCGCGGACCTTATGTCAAGGGACTTTCGCGGCATATCCTCACAGACGGCTCCGCCGCCTGTTCCGGTATTCCACGGTTCCCTTGACAACGGTCCCGCTCCCTGTTCATGACGCGGACTGTTTTTGCAGCTCCAGGATCGTCTGCTGGCCCAGGTAGATCATGAGCTGCCACTTGCCCGGCATGTTGTCAGCGTTGCGGAGTTCTTCCACATCGTTCAGGACCCTGTAGCGGTTGGACTTGTGCGGCCGCAGGAAGTTATAATAAGCGACCCAGAGAGAAAGGTCATAATTCGCGCCTTCCAGCCCGTCGAAACCGTTCGTATGGCGGTAAGAAGCCCTGTAGGTACGGTTGAGCCGTTCGATCAGCTGTTTGTAAGGACGGAACTGCGTGGAAACGGCATCATCGTTCGTAAGGCCGATCACCTGCGTGATCTCGAACTTCATCTGCTCGCCGAACTCAATGAAGAACTGCTGGGCAGCCAGTGGATATGCGCTGTAGCCGTCGGCGACAAAGAGGAATCCTTCCGGCAGCCTGTTCTTCAGCTTCTCGAAGGCCATGCGCATTGCAATGATGCAGGGGCCGACGCCGCGGTTGTCTGAGACCCGGTAGCCGAGGATGGAACGGCTGGCGGCATCCATGATGAACCAGACGAAGGAATGGACGCCGCGGACCTTGATGTATGTCTCGTCAGCGACAAAGGCTTTGCCGGGCTTATAGTCGTAATGGTCCACAAAGGGCTTTACACACAGGGCCGCCGTCCTGCAGTAGTTGGCGATCTGCTGGTGGGATACCTTAAAGCCATAGAGATCCATAAGGGCCTGGGACGTCTTCCGCAGGGAAAGCCCGAGGTTGATGTGCAGGGTGAGGCAGAGCCCCATGATGTTGGCGTCATACTTGCGGAAACGCAGGGAAGAGGCGTTCTTCGGGAGGCTCTCGAGGGGCATCCTGAAGAAGTCGACATTGAATTCCCTGTAGATGTAATGGAGTTTGTAATCACTCCTGCCGTTCGGGGAACCGGGGTCCACCTTTTTGAGACTGTCTTTGTAGTAAGAGCAGTTCCTGTTGACGCATTTCCAGACAACAAAGAACTTCCTGTCCTTCACCGGGACAAGAGAATGTCCGCAGAAGGGGCAGCGAAGCTCAAACGCCTTATGGAAACGGTTGTCCTGCGGGGAGAACATCGTGCGGCAGACCTTGCACAGGAGCTGGCCCTTGGAACCGTTGTTGCTGTAGAGGTACTCGGAAGGGGCGTTACAGCAGAGGCAGCGCGTATCGGCAGGGATCCTGCATTCGCCGCGACGGCGGATCGGCTGCAGTTCACGCCCGTTGTGAGAGCGCTGGTATTCGCGCCTGAGGTGCTGCCAATCCTTCTTCTCAATGGGAATGATCCTGGGAAGTTCATCCGTTTTGAACTTCTGGTACTTGGGGGAGTGGACCTCATCGTGAGCCCACTGCCTGAGAGGAATGTATCTGCAGATAAAACTGAGAAGCCAGCGCTTCTCGTTATTAAGATCATTGATGATTGAAAGTAATAATTGTATAATGTCCATGAGCAATCCTTCTTTTTTGTTGAGATGTTGGTTTGGCGATTGACATTATACACAAAAACAGGGGGTATTGCTCTTTTTATGTGCAAATCCCTAAAAAGAAGGCAATATTCATGCTTTATGCATGGTATACATGACACTACGTCAAATAAACAGGGGGCGGAATTATGAATGCAAAGAAAATTATGATCGTGGTCCTCCTGGTGCTTATGGCGGTCATCTCCGCGACCAGGGTCTCGCCCTGGGCGTCGGACCCGGCGAACCACAAGTATTCGATCGAAAAGACGGAGGAGAAGATCGCGGCGGTCATGACGCTCTCGGGCGGCTCGGCGGCCACTTCGGCGACGCTCTCCCTTCTGCCCGGCGACATTTGCACGCCGATCGCGCAGGAGCTCGCGGAGCTGGCAAAATACTTCCTCCTGATCCTCAGCTCCCTGTACCTTGAGAAGTTCCTGATCAGCTTATCCGGATACATCACGTTCATGTGCCTGATCCCGCTTGCGTGTGTGCTTTTGGCGGGCGGTATTTTGACAGGGAGGGCTGCGTTCGCAAGAACAGCCGGAAAAATAGCGCTCGTCGGCATCGTCATCTACCTCATCGTGCCGGCAAGCGTGAGGCTGTCGGACATGGTCTACCAGACGCAGGCGGCCAAGGTGAACGACGCGATCGACCAGTACAACGAGCTCGAGATCGGGGGCGGGTCGGACGGCGGGATCATCAGCGAATTCACGTCGATCACGACGGAGACGATCGACCACATCACGGACTTTGTGGAGGACCTGATGGAGTCGCTCGCGGTGATGGTCGTCACGTCGTGCGTGATCCCGGTGCTGGTGTTCGTGTTCCTGATCTGGCTGGTGAGGGTGATCTTCTCGGCCAATATACTGACGTTGGATTCGTCGGTGGTGGAGGCGATCGTGAAGAGGATCAGGGGGTGAAGGGGCACTATTTTGACACAGGCCGCCGAAGCCTGCCAAAATACAGAAAGCACAGAATGATCTGGAACACCGTGGAGCATGGGATTCCCAGCCCGATGTAGAAGAGCCGCCCGGTCGTCCGGCACATGAAATAGGCGACGGGGATCCTGATCAGAAAGGCCGCGGCGATTCCCTGCAGCATGACAAATCCCGTGCGCCCGAAGCCGTTGTAAAAGCCGATAAAGCAGAAGAGGAAGCAGGTCAGCAGGCAGTCGACGCCGTATGCTTTCAGATAGTCGAAGCCTGCGGCGACGACGTCGGGGTCGGAGGAGAAGGCACC
>JAZRKZ010000427.1:0-2973 GCA_045646565.1 Lachnospiraceae bacterium | reverse complement strand
CAAGAAAGTATCTGATCGGTGCGTTCGAAATGCTCTACACAAAGAGGGAAAGCCGTCCGCATAAAAAACACGGCACAATCTAAGAAAGGCGGAACAGATGAAGAAATTCAGAAAACTGACAATCGCCCTCCTCACTATTTTTGTGTGTGCAATGTGCTTCACCGCATGCGGCCCTGAAAAGACCGCGACACAGATTGAAAATGAAGCGGTCGCCGCAATCAAAGAGCAGAACATTGCAAGCATTCAGGATTACACGGAGAGAGAATTTGCAGCTATCCTCACGCAGGTTCCTTATGAGAACTATTCGGCCTACAAGGAGCAGGGGCAGGTTCTGATCAGCAGGACATTCGACAATGATTTCGGTGCCCGCTGGAAAGCATTCGTGGATGCACACGGACAGTGTACTGAGGCGTATGTCGATCTCACAATGAGGCATCATAATGAATACACGAG
This sequence comes from Lachnospiraceae bacterium, assembly GCA_045646565.1. Classification (GTDB taxonomy): domain Bacteria; phylum Bacillota; class Clostridia; order Lachnospirales; family Lachnospiraceae; genus Chordicoccus. Next base: position 2,520 of record JAZRKZ010000427.1, on the reverse strand, counting down.
CCGTATTATCATGAAGGGCGAGGACGGCGAGACGATGGCGCTGACCATCACTTTCGACGAGACATCCACGCCGGTCAAGACGACGATCGCTGAGTATTCAGATGACACGAACCTGACAATGGGACAGAGACTTACCACTGCAGGCGGCAATACCATTACGGGTATCGCGACTGTATTTGCAGTCCTCGTCCTTCTGTCACTCATCATCTACTGCTTCAAGTTCGTGAACAAGGCAGCCACGCCGCCGGCAAAGAAAGAAGCGCCGGCCGCTCCGAAGGCTGCAGCCCCGAAGGCGGCCGCCAAGGCAGCTCCGGCAGCAGCAGTGGATCCGATGAACGATCCGGCTCTCATCGCAGTCATCGCTGCGGCAATCGCCGCGGCAGAGGACAAGCCGGTCGAAGGTTTTGTTGTACGTTCTATCAAGAGAGTTAAGACTAATAAGTGGCGTTAAGCGCCGGCATATGTAAGGAGGAATATAATGAAAAATTATGTAATCACAGTAAATGGCGTCGCATATAACGTCACAGTGGAAGAGACAGCAGCCGGTGCGGCTCCTGCGGCAGTTCCGGCTCCGATCGCGGCTCCGGCTCCGGCAGCAGCTCCCGCGGCAGCTCCGGCTCCGGCAGCAGGCGCTGCAGGCAGCATCGAAGTCACAGCCCAGGTCCCGGGCAAGGTCTTCAAGGTAGTGAAGAACGTCGGCGACGCCGTCGAAAAGGGCGATTCCGTCATTATTCTTGAATCCATGAAGATGGAGATCCCGGTCGTTGCACCGGAAGCAGGCACAATCGCAAGCATCAACAAAAATGCAGGTGATGCAGTAGAAAGCGGCGACCTTCTTGCTACCCTGAACTAATATTTGGAGGGTTTAAATGGATATTTTAGGTACACTGTCAAATATGGTCGCGCAGACAGCCTTCTTCAATCTGACTGTAGGAAACTACATCATGATCCTGGTTGCTCTGTTCTTCCTGTATCTGGCAATCGCAAAAGGATATGAGCCGCTTCTGCTCGTACCGATCGCGTTCGGTATGCTCCTTGTTAATATCTATCCGGATATTATCGCGCATCCGTCCGATATGTCGAACGGCACCGGCGGTCTTCTGTATTATTTTTACCAGCTGGATGAGTGGTCCATCCTTCCGTCCCTCATTTTCATGGGCGTCGGAGCGATGACCGACTTCGGTCCGCTGATTGCGAACCCGGTGTCCTTCCTCATGGGCGCTGCAGCTCAGTTCGGTATCTATATGGCTTATTTCATGGCCATCCTGCTTGGATTCAACGGCAAGTCCGCAGCTGCCATCTCCATCATCGGCGGAGCTGACGGCCCGACTTCCATTTTCCTTGCGTCAAAGCTCGGACAGACATCCCTTCTGGGACCGATCGCTGTCGCGGCTTACTCTTATATGTCACTCGTTCCGATCATCCAGCCGCCGGTCATGAAGCTTTTCACGACTGAGGAAGAGAGAAAGATCAAGATGGGACAGCTGAGACATGTCTCCAAGCTTGAGAAGATCCTTTTCCCGATCGTCATCACGATCGTCGTTTGTATGATCCTTCCGACAACAGCTCCGCTCGTCGGTATGCTGATGCTCGGAAACCTGTTCCGTGAGAGCGGCGTTGTCTATCAGCTGACAGAGACCGCTTCCAATGCTCTTATGTACATCGTCGTTATCCTTCTCGGTACGTCCGTCGGTGCGACGACGTCCGCTGAGGCATTCCTCAACATTGACACTATCAAGATCGTTGTTCTCGGTCTCATCGCCTTTGTCTTCGGTACATTTGGCGGCGTCATGCTCGGAAAGCTGCTCTGCGTCATCACAAAGGGCAAGATCAATCCGCTGATCGGTTCCGCGGGCGTTTCCGCCGTTCCGATGGCAGCCCGCGTCTCTCAGAAGGTCGGTGCCGAATCGGATCCGTCGAACTTCCTTCTGATGCACGCTATGGGCCCGAACGTTGCGGGTGTTATCGGATCTGCCGTTGCTGCAGGTGTTTTCCTCAATCTCTTTAAATAATTGGGCGTAAGGGTACGCTTGGCGTAAATTTCCCCCTTCCGCTGTGAGTTTATTATAATATGGCTAAAGTAAAAATTACAGAAACCGTCCTCAGAGACTCTCACCAGTCTCTTGTGGCTACAAGAATGACCACCGATGAGATGCTCCCCATCCTTTCCGAAATGGATAAGGTAGGATATCATTCTCTCGAGGCTTGGGGCGGAGCTACATTCGACTCCTGCCTCCGCTTCCTCAACGAGGATCCGTGGGAGAGACTCAGAAAGATCCGCGCCGAGGTCAAGAATACAAAGCTCCAGATGCTTTTCCGCGGTCAGAATATCCTCGGATACCGTCACTACGCAGACGACGTAGTTTCCTACTTCGTACAGAAGTCCATCGCAAACGGAATTGACATCCTCCGTATTTTCGATGCGCTTAACGACTCACGAAACCTTAAGTGTGCCATTGACGCAACCAAGCGCGAAGGCGGTCACGTTCAGGCTGTTGTAAGCTATACAATCAGCCCTGT
>JAZRKZ010000426.1:0-2685 GCA_045646565.1 Lachnospiraceae bacterium | reverse complement strand
TACTATCCGACTTTGGTGAGCGTCTCCTTTTCAAGGCCCTGATTGAACGGTGGATCCATGAATATGACGTCAAAGGGTTCTCCGCCGTTCAACCGTCCCAGCACCGCGTTCACATCGCCTCGGATCAGCGTTGCTCCCTCGAGCAGTTTTGTGAACTCCAGATTCTCCAGAATGAGCTCCTGGGTCTTGCGATCCTTCTCGACGAACGTAGCGTTTACCGCTCCGCGGCTTAACGCTTCGATCCCGATCGAACCGCTGCCCGCATAGAGATCAAGGAATCTGCATCCCGGTATCCAGGGCATCAGTATGTTAAATAGTGTTTCTTTTGTTCTGTCCGTCGTCGGACGGACGTCCATGCCCTTCACTGTCCGAAGAGGCATGGATCGTGCTTTTCCGGCTATTACTCTCAAATAAATATCCTCCGGTCATACAACGTCGCTGCTCTGCATCGTCAGACGCCAGTCAAGGTCGCCGCGCCCGAGTCCGAGGACCAGGAGCTCGGCTGTCGCGATGTTCGACGCGACTGGAATATTGTTTCTGTCACAAGTAGTAATTATTTTTCCGATATCCGGTTCTTTCTGGTCAATCATACTGGGATTATAGAACAGAATGACCATGTCCATTGCGTTTCTTTCAATCATCTCAGCAAACTGTTTGTCTCCTCCGATAGCGCCCGGCAGGAACTTATGCACCTTAAGGTTCGTCGCATCTTCTATCCTGCGTCCTGTTGTTCCGGTCGCGTAAATATCATGTCGGGAAAGAATGCCTTTGTAGGCGATCGAGAAATCTTCCATCAGGGTTTTTTTGCTATTGTGCGCGATCATGCCGATATTCATGGTTATCCTCTTTTCTGAGAAGTCAGAACATAATATTACAGATTTAGTATAGCAAAATTCCCAAAAAAACACAATATCATCGGCAAATTTTTGTTATTTTTCGACATGAAATTACCGATCGGCAAACGATGCTTAAAGAATTAAATTTATGTTTTCATCGGCCAGATAAGCGGAAAGACGGCGTTTTAACACGGAATATGTGTCGGAAATAAGCGCCGGATCGTCCGTATTGATGACCGCGGCGATCTCTCCCGCCTTCGCGAGAACGTCCCGATCCTGCATAAGATCGGCGATGTTAAAGAGGGCTTCTCCGCTTTGACGGATGCCCAGAAGATCTCCCGGACCGCGCAGCTCGAAGTCTTTTTCGGCTATTTCAAAACCGTTGTTGCTGCGGTTCAGTATGTCAAGCCGGTCCCGGATCTCCTCGCTCTCCTGCCCGGCCATGAAGATCGCGTACGACTGCGCGTCCCCGCGGCCGACGCGTCCTCTCAGCTGGTGGAGCGTCGCAAGACCGAACCGCTCGGCGTTCTCGATCATGATGACCGTCGCGTTCGGTACGTCCACTCCCACTTCGACTACGGTCGTCGACACGAGGATCTGGATCTTCTGCGCGGCGAAATCTTCCATCACGCGGTTCTTCTCGGCGGCTTTCATGCGCCCGTGCAGCATGTGGATACTGAACGAAGGAAACGTCTTTTTCAGATTTTTCGTGTAATCGATGACATTTTCCGCCTGAAGGCCCTCGTTCTCCTCGATCATGGGGCAAATGACATACGCCTGATGTCCCGCCTCCACCTCCCGCTTGATGAATCGCATTGCTTTGTCCCTCCAGTCGGGATCGACAACGCAGTTCTTGATCGGGAGGCGCCTTGCCGGAAGTTCGTCAATGATCGAAATATCCAGATCCCCGTAATAAATGACGCCGAGGGTCCGGGGGATCGGCGTTGCCGACATGACCATCCGGTGAGGAGCGGCTGTGCTTCCGGACAGCGCTTTTCGCTGGTCCACGCCGAAGCGGTGCTGTTCATCCGTGATGACCAGAGCGAGATTTTTGTATTCCACGGCGTCCTGGATGAGCGCGTGGGTGCCGATGATGATATTTGCCTCGCCGGTGCGGATCATCTCCTGGGCCCGGCGCTTTTCCCTTGCGCCCAGCGAGCCGACAAGGAGGATCGGATGAAACTTTTCGCCGGGGGAACCTGCTTTCATATGCAGGAACTTTTCGTAGTGCTGTCTTGCCAGAACTTCCGTCGGCGCCATCATGGCGCACTGGTATCCATTTGCCGCGCACATGACCATGGCGAGGAAGGCCAGGATCGTCTTTCCGGATCCGACGTCGCCCTGAATAAGCCGGGACATGAGCTTCCTGCCGCTAAGGTCGTCCTCGATCTCCTGCCAGACACGGAGCTGGGCTCCGGTCAGCCTGTAGGGCAGGTTGTCGATGATCTCCTCGGTATCCCAGCAGCGTTTCATGGGATATTCATTCGGCAGATCCCCTTCCGCCTCCTTGAGTTTTCTCAGAGCCATGATAAAAAAGAAGAACTCGTCGAAGGCGATCCTCTTTCTGGCGGCAAGAAGCTGTGTCTCATTCTTTGGGAAATGGACTGTATTTGCCGCGAGCGACTCGTCTACCAGGTCGTTCATTCGGCATATCTGCTCCGGCAGGTATTCGGCTTCGGGCCCCAGCAGTTCGAAGGCGCTCTTTACAGCTTTCGATATCGTGTTGTTGGAGAGGCCTTTCGTGAGACCATAGACAGGATTCAGCGTTTTCAGCTTTTCGCTGTAATTCTCCGGCGTAAAGATCTCCGGGTGTTCCATGACCCGCACGCCGCCCTTCAGCACGACGTTC
>JAZRKZ010000425.1:0-3097 GCA_045646565.1 Lachnospiraceae bacterium | reverse complement strand
AGGGCAATCAACGCGAATAATACACACTTCAAAATGCAAATTGTTCGTTTCATTTTCGCACCCTCCTTTGCTTTTTTCTCTTTTATTATCTCATAAGCGATATGATAAATCAAGAAGGCAGTGTTGATCATCAACACGCCCTTGTGGATCAATTTACTTTGCTACGCTGGTGGAACGCAGGGTGACGTCGTGGGCGCCGCCTTCGATGATGGAAGTGGCGGAAACCAGCGTCAGCTTGGCATCCCGCTGCAGATCGGGAATGGTCAGCACACCGCAGTTGCACATGGTGGACTTGACCTTGTACAGGGAAGCTTCCACGTTGTCGTGAAGCTTGCCGGCGTAAGTAACGTAGGAGTCGACACCCTCTTCAAAGGTCAGCTTGGTAGCGCCGCCAAGATCATAGCGCTGCCAGTTGCGAGCGCGGTTGCTGCCCTCACCCCAGTACTCCTTCACATAGTTGCCGTTCACGCGGATCTTGTTCGTCGGGCTCTCATCAAATCTCGCAAAGTAACGGCCCAGCATGACGAAGTCGGCGCCCATGGCCAGCGCAAGCGTGATGTGATAATCGTGAACGATGCCGCCGTCGGAGCAGATCGGAATATAGATGCCAGTCTTTTCAAAGTACTCGTCACGGGCCTTGGCAACCTCAATAACAGCTGTCGCCTGACCGCGTCCGATGCCCTTTGTCTCGCGTGTGATGCATATAGACCCGCCGCCGATACCGATCTTGACGAAGTCGGCGCCTGCATTTGCAAGGAAATTGAAACCTTCCTTATCAACGATATTACCGGCACCAACTTTTACTGTATCGCCATAATTTTCGCGGATCCAGGCGATTGTTCTGCTCTGCCACTCTGAGAAGCCTTCAGAGGAGTCGATGCATATAACATCCGCACCAGCCTCAATCAGCGCCGGAACGCGCTGCGCATAGTCGCGGGTGTTGATACCGGCGCCTACGACGTAGCTTTTATGTGCGTCAAGGAGCTCATTGACATTTTCCTTGTGGCTGTCATAGTCCTTGCGGAATACAATGTACTGCAAATGTCCTTCGTCATCGACCAGCGGAAGCGAATTGATCTTGTTATCCCAGATGATATCGTTGCAGTCATGCAGGCTTGTTGTAGCCGGAGCAGTGACCAGCTTGTCAAGCGGAGTCATGAAATCCGTGACCTTCATATCTCTTGACATTCTTGAGAGCCTGTAATCGCGCGATGCGACGATACCAAGCAGTATGCCGTGGGATGTGCCGTCATCTGTGATCGCAACAGTAGAATGACCCGTGCGCTCCTTGAGGTCAAGGACGTCAGCAAGAGTCGCTTCCGGCGGCAGGTTGGAATCGCTGGTCACGAAGCCTTTTTTGTAGGCTTTGACGCGGCGGACCATATTTGCCTCATCTTCAATCGACTGGGAACCATAGATAAAGGACACGCCGCCCTGCTTCGCAAGAGCGATCGCGAGCTTTTCGCCGGAGACAGACTGCATGATTGCAGACACCATCGGGATGTTCATCTTGAGAGGGCATTTTTCCTGCCCCTTCTTGTACTTGACCAGAGGGGTTTCGAGCGAGACCGCTGCAGGGACGCATTCGGATGAAGAGTAACCGGGAACAAGCAGATATTCACCAAAAGTGCGGGACGGTTCTTCGAAATAGTAAGCCATACATTTTCTCCTTTGAATTTGTCAAATCAGATCTGAAAATCGTAATTGGATATTGAATGGAATTCTAACGCATAACGAAAGAAAAAGCAACACCATATTTGTAATTGTGCAAGAACAAAAAAATGCTGCCGCATAAAGAGCGGCAGCACCAGCATTCTTATTATTCAGCAATCGTACAGCCGCCGACCGGACGGATATACATGACCTTTGTTGCGCCTTCGCCGAGCAGGGCGTCCATGCCTTCGCGGAAAGCTTCGACCTTAGCCAGCGGGACGAACGCCTGGATCGTACCTGCAAATCCGCCGCCATGAACACGATGAGCGCCCTCGCCGCCGAGCAAATGCTCAGCTACCGCCAAAGCAACGCCGACCGGCTGTTCAGCCGCATCGCGGTATGTTGCGATGTTCTGCAGATATGTGAAGGAAGACTTGCCGGACTCGTTGACCAGGCTGAGGAACTTATCGAAGTCATTTGCCTTCAGAGCAGCGACCTGAGCTTTGACTCTCTCGCAGTCATTGTAATAGTGGATCGCGCGGAGGATCGCACGATCGCCGACTGCAGAACGGATCTCCGGGATTGCAGCATAGAAGTCAGCCGGGTCGACCTCGGAGAGAACTTCCTTGCCGAGCGCTGCCGCCACTGCGCGCATCTCAGCCGGAACAGCTGCGTAGTCGCCTGTCAGATCGGCATGGTCAGCACCGGAATCGACGATGCAGAGAGCATAGCCTGCGGAAGCGAAATCGAAATCAACTGCCTCATAGACAGGATTCTCTTTGTCAAAGAAGTCGATCGTGATGATGCCGCCGATCGCGCAGCCCATCTGATCCATAAGGCCTGACGGCTTGCCGAAGTAAACGTTCTCGGCATACTGGCCGATGCGGGCGATCTTCGCCATCGGAAGCTTCTTGTCGCAGAACAGACCGTCGATGATGGCGCCGACAAGAACTTCGAAGCAAGCGGATGAAGAAAGGCCGGAGCCGCCCGGGACATCAGACTTGACAAATGCATCAAATCCGCCAAGCTTATATCCCTCTTCTGTGATTGCGTTCAGAATGCCGCGGATCAGAGAAGCTGTCGTATTCTCCTCTTCCTTGACCGGAGCGAGGCTTGCGATATTGATGGAAGTCATGCCATAGCCTTCAGAATAGATATTGACAAAGTCTGTTCCGTTCGGAGCGGCAACTGCAAGAGCGTCAAGGTTGACGGAGCCTGTCAGCACGCGGCCTCTCTGATGGTCCGTGTGATTTCCGCCGATCTCTGTACGGCCCGGTGCTGAGAATACAGCGATCTTGGCGTTTTCATCTTTGCCGAAAACTTCTGCAAATCCCCCAGCCACATGCTCAATCCGCGCCTTATACGGAGCAATGAAGTCGGATCGTAGCCATGTCGTTCTGTGAGCCAAGGAGTTGCAAAGCTGTATTGTCTTCCTAAGACCGCT
>JAZRKZ010000424.1:0-2811 GCA_045646565.1 Lachnospiraceae bacterium | reverse complement strand
CGAATGTGGGTAGTTTGACCTGCCCAGGCCGGACTTCGCTTCGCGCTTAACGATAAGATGTATTCCCAAAAGATTTTATATGCACGCATAGGCAGTGTCAAGCACATACGGTACCGCGTTAAACTGAAAAAACCAAAACTTCCCATACCCGGCCATAAGAGCAGTCTTCAATACTGAACTAAGCCGTAAAATCAGCCACCGTCGCATCCGTGGCGCGGATCAGGTCTTCCGTTCCAAGATGCATGCTCGTCCCGATCTTCCCGGCGCTCACATAGACAGCCCCATACTGTCTGCACTCGGCAGCGATCACAGTCCGGAACTTCTTTTTCATCCCGAGAGGGCTGCACCCGCCGCGCACATAGCCTGTGATCTTTGTGATATCCTTCACATGGATCATCTCCACGCTCTTCTCACCGACCGCCTGCGCCGCCCGTTTCAGATCGATCTCCTTCTCCACAGGAAGGACGAATACATAGTATTCCCTGCTCTTTCCCACAAGGACCAGAGTCTTAAAAGATTCCTCTGTCGGGACCCCCTCAAGGCGGGCCATCTGCACGCCGTCGACAAACTCCGGAATGTCGACGGTCAGTACATCGTACTCTATTTTCAGCTTATCGAGCATACGCATCGCATTTGTCTTGACCGCTTTATCTTTCGCCATCTGTTACCCCTTCATCAGCCTCGTTCCTGTTTTCATCGGAAGGCCCCCGCCATCCCGGGCGGTGCTGTAAAAACAAAGAGGGCTGGAAACCAGCCCCACAGAGTGCAGCCCATCACTGCTTATTATTGTTCGCTCTCTTCCTCAGCCTCGCGTCAAGAATCCTCTTTCTGATGCGAAGCGACTTCGGCGTGACCTCCAAAAGCTCATCCGAATCGATATAATCAAGCGCCTGCTCGAGCGAGAGGATTCTCGGCGGCGTCAGCGTAAGAGCCTCATCCGCGTTGGACGACCTTGTATTGGTCAGGTGCTTTGTCTTGCACACATTGATCTCGATTTCCTCAGGCTTTGCGCTCTCACCGACGACCATGCCTGCGTAGACCCTGGTGCCCGGCGAAATGAACAGCGCGCCGCGCTCCTGGGCCGCAAAGAGGCCGTAGGCGACAGCCTCACCGTCCTCGAACGCGATGAGCGACCCGTTCTTGCGGAAAGTAATGTCACCCTTGTACGGTGCGTAGCTGTCGAAGATCGTATTGAGGACCGCGGTCCCCTTCGTCGCCGTCAGCAGATTTCCGTGTATACCGATGAGACCGCGGGCCGGAATCATAAAAGTCAGACGAGTCGTCCCGTCGGAGAGTGTATCCATGCTCATAAGCTCGCCCTTCCGCTCGGAGAGCATGCTGATGACTGTACCGGAATACTCGGCAGCGACATCGACCGTGGCCGCCTCGATCGGCTCGAGCAGGCGTCCGGCCTCATCCTTCTTATAGATTACCTCCGCTTTGGATACTGCAAATTCATACCCCTCGCGGCGCATTGTCTCGCTCAGAACGCACAGATGAAGTTCACCGCGGCCGCTGACCTTGAATGTGTCCGTATTATCCGTATCCTCAACACGGAGAGAGACATCCGTATTGAGTTCCCTAAGGAGACGCTCCCGGATCTGTCTCGATGTGCAGTATGTTCCCTCGAGGCCGGCCATCGGGCTGTCGTTCACAATAAAGTTCATGGCGATCGTGGGTTCCGTGATCTTCTGGAACGGGATCGGATCTTCCTGACCGGCTTCGCAGAGCGTATCCCCGATCATAAGATCCGAGATACCTGAGATCGCGACGATCGATCCGACCGTTGCTTCACGGACGTCCACTTTCCGGAGACCGTCGAACTCATACAGTTTCGTGATCCTGGTCTTTACGTGGATCGAAGGATCGTGATAATTCACGCGCACGATATCCTGACCGACACGAATGGAGCCGTTATCCACCTTACCGATACCGATCCGGCCGACATACTCATTGTAATCGATCGTGGAGATAAGAATCTGCGTCCCTTTCTCGGGATCGCCTTCCGGAGCCGGGATGTACTCGATGATCGTCTCAAAGAGGGGCTTCAGATCTGTTCCTTCTGTATTCGGATCTGCGGAGCACGTTCCTTCCCTGGCCGATGCATAAAGGAAAGGACATTCAAGCTGATCATCGGACGCGTCAAGATCCATGAGAAGTTCCAGGACCTCATCCACGACCTCTTCGGGTCTTGCCTCCGGGCGGTCGATCTTGTTAATGCAGACAATGACCGGCAGATCGAGGGCCAGGGCTTTCTTCAGAACGAACTTCGTCTGGGGCATTGTACCCTCGAACGCATCGACGAGAAGAATGACGCCGTTGACCATCTTGAGGACGCGCTCGACCTCACCGCCGAAATCAGCGTGACCGGGCGTATCGACAATATTGATCTTGACGCCGTTATACTCGATCGCCGTATTCTTCGACAGGATCGTAATTCCCCGCTCCCGCTCGATATCGCCGGAGTCCATCACTCGCTCCCGAACTTCCTGGTTATCCCTGAACACGCCGCTCTGGCGCAGCATACCGTCGACAAGCGTTGTCTTACCGTGATCTACGTGTGCAATGATCGCTATATTCCTTATATCTTCTCTTTTGATCTTACTCATTCCGGACTCCATTTTTATGCTTTAACTAAAACTTTCCACACCATACTCCGACATAGTCTCATCGCAAATTCAAGCGGGAAGCTTTTGTCAATGATACAATAAATCAGTAACAAAAACTTCCCACACCATAGTTCATGGAGAGACCTCATCGAAATTTTGCTTCGCAGGGACGCTCCCGCTCGGCCTCGCTGGCAGCGGTACT
>JAZRKZ010000423.1:0-3244 GCA_045646565.1 Lachnospiraceae bacterium | reverse complement strand
GGTAAACATAATAATATTATGTTTACCGATAACGAAGACCATTACATCATTCCCGAATCAGGGACAGAAACCCTCCGCGAGCGGCCCGTCGTCATCGGCTCCGGTCCCGCCGGACTTTTCGCCGCCTACGTGCTCGCCCTTGCCGGCATGAGGCCGCTGATCCTAGAGCGCGGTGCGGACGCACTGACCCGTACGGCGAAGGTCGAACATTTCTGGTCGACCGGCGAGCTGGATACTACCTCGAACGTACAGTTCGGAGAGGGCGGCGCCGGCACATTCTCCGACGGCAAGCTGAATACCTCGGTGAAGGATCCCGGCTGCCGCGCGCAGTTCATGAAAGAGACCTTTGTCCGCTTCGGGGCTGACGAATCGATCCTCTATGAACAAAAACCGCATGTCGGCACCGATGTGCTGACGAAGATCCTCATCAACATGCGAAGTGAGCTCGGGGAACTCGGCGCGGAATACCGTTTCCTTGCGCAGGTGACCGACCTTGAAATCGAGAACGGAAAGCTCAAAGCGCTCATCGTCAATGAGAGCGAGAAGATCCCCGCGAAGGTCTGCGTGCTTGCCCCGGGCCACTCGGCAAGAGACACGTTCCGTATGCTGCGAAGGCGGGGGCTTCATATGGAGCCGAAGGCATTTGCCGCCGGCATCCGCATCGAACACCCGCAGGCCATGATCGACCTTTCGCAGTACGGCCGTCCTTCGGACGCCGCGCTCGGCCCCGCGCCCTATAAACTGACCCACAAGGCGAAGGATGGGAGAGGGGTCTACTCGTTCTGCATGTGCCCGGGCGGTTACGTCGTGAACGCCTCCTCCGAGGAAGGCGCCCTCGCCGTGAACGGTATGAGCTATTCTAAGCGGGACAGTGCAAATGCGAACAGCGCCCTCCTCGTCACCGTCACCCCGGAAGACTTTATGCCCTTAAAGCCGGCTGACCTGCCGGACGCACTGGCCGGGACCGCTTTTCAGGAAACGCTGGAGAAAAGGGCCTACGTATCCTGCGGAGGCAGGATCCCCCAGCAGCTTTTTGCCGACTTTCTTCAGAAGACCAAAAGCACATCCTACGGCGGGTTTTTAACCTGCACGCGAGGCGGGACGGCATTTGCAGACCTCACCGGCCTGCTGCCGGACTTCATGGCAGCGGATATCGCAGAAGGCGTCTTAGCGTTCGGACATAAGATCCGGGGTTTCGACCGCCCGGACGCTATTTTAAGCGGAATCGAGAGCCGCTCATCATCGCCGGTGCGCATTGTGCGCGGCGACGATTACGTCGCGAATATCGACGGAATTTATCCCGCAGGCGAAGGCTGCGGCTACGCCGGAGGCATCACGTCGGCCGCCATGGACGGCATGCGGTGCGCCGAGGCAATTATAAAAAGATTCAAAAGCTGACCTAGAACGTGTACACTGCCCGGCTTTTGTGTTAAAATGCATATTGCCGAATTTTCGATTATCGCTCCCGGAGAGTAGATGGAGGGATATTTGAAAAACTTACTGACAAAGAAAAATGCAGATTACGACCGGCCTTACGAGAGATGTCTCCTGTACGGCCCGCAGGCCCTGTCTGATTCGGAGCTTCTCGCGGTCATTATAAAGACCGGCACCAAAGGCTCCACCGCAGAGGACGTGGCCTCAAAGATCCTGCACCTTATGCCGAATCCGAACGGACTGCTCGACATCTGTCGCCTGACGATCGAAGAGCTCTTGTCCGTGCCGGGCATCGGTCAGGTGAAAGCCATTCAGCTGAAATGCGTGGGAGAGCTGTCGAAAAGGATCGCGACCTACAGGGCGAAAGAAGAGCTCTCCTTTTCCGAACCGTCGTCGATCGCCGACTACTACATGGAACAGCTCCGGCATGAGGAGAAAGAGCGGTTCATCTGCATGATGTTAGACAGCAGGAACCGGCTGATCGTTGAGGAGTATCTGACGCAGGGGACCGTCAACTGGACCATCGTCTCCATACGTGATCTCTTCGTCGCCGCGCTCAGGGCGCGGGCAGTCGGCATCATTATTATACACAACCATCCGAGCGGCGATCCGACGCCGAGTCATGAAGATGTGCTCCTCACCGAGCGCGTCCATGAGGCCGGAGAGCTTCTTGAAATACACCTTCTCGATCACATCATTATTGGAGACCGCCGCTACGCAAGTTTCAGTGAAGAAGGACTTCTTGCTTCCGGAGGAGAGCATGAAATTTCACAATCCGATTATACATAACGCTTACGGCGTCGATCTCGGGACCAGCGCCGTTAAAATATACTGCCAGCATACCGGGCAGATCACTACCGAAAAGAACATGATCGCGTTCAAGGACGACGGCGAAGTACTCGCCGTCGGCAACGACGCGTTCGACATGTATGAAAAGACACCTCCGAATATCACAGTCCACCAGCCGGTCAAGAACGGGCGGATCGCCGACGTCACCGAAGCGCTCTACGTGCTCACGGCCCTCATGCAGAGGGCGGACCGGCGGATCGGGTACGCTCCGATCATATTCTTCTCGGCTCCGGTCAACATGTCCGAGATCGAGAAGAGAGCGTACTACGCAATCAGCCAGGGGAACATTATCCAGAATCCACTTGATTTTAGTGCCTGAAAAATATGCGTCGGGGAGGAGTCCGGTTTTATCTGCGATGTAGTCGGACAAACCTTTTGCAATCAGTTCTTCGCTGATATCCGCAGTTCTGCGGCACTGCCATACGATTGCTTTATATATAGGTTTACCGGTAGCTTTTTCCCAGATAACCGTGGTTTCACGCTGATTGGTTATGCCGATGGCGGCAATATCCTCTGCGGAAACCGTCGACAAAGCGGAGGTTACAGACTGAAACTGTGAATACAGAATCTCCATCGGGTCGTGTTCAACCCATGAGGTCTGCGGGTAAATCTGCTCAAACTCCTTTTGAGCTTTTGAAACAATGTTACCCTGTTTGTCGAAAACAATAGCTCTTGAGCTGGTTGTACCTTGGTCTAATGCCAAAATATAATCCTTGCCCATATTCGTTTTCCTCCGTATGTATTCATACTAATAATAATACGTTAGCTTGAAAATGTCAATATTTTTCATAAAAACTGCAACGAAAATCGAAAAAAATTGTTTCATAATAAAATTTTGAAAAAAATGCTTGACTTTTAAAATACGTTGTGATACTATACTAGATGTAAACGTGCCCCACCAAGGGGTCAGTGTCTTATTGCAGATACAGGAAATGATGGTGTTAGGGGGTTAGGTGCAAAC
>JAZRKZ010000422.1:0-10032 GCA_045646565.1 Lachnospiraceae bacterium | reverse complement strand
CCAGTGCCCGCCGGGGCGCTTTTAGGGGGGTGCCCTCCCGCCCGAAAGCCCGGTCTCCCCCCCCCCCCGCAGGCGACGACTACGTGGTTCGTCTCCACGAGCGCACGGATCGTTTCGATCTCAATGATCGATGTCGGTCTGGGGGAAGCGACCACACGCCGATACCCCCGGCCCGCATCCTCCACCACCTGATAATCCTTCTCGAGTACAAGTTTTTCTGCCTCTTCCTTCGTCATGAAGGCACCGATCGGTTTTGTCGGATGTGCAAATGCAGGATCTTCCGGATCCACCTCCACCTGCGTCAGCACAGTCGCGCATCCGATGTCAATACCGCGGTCCAGAAGCTCCTCGCGGAGTGCGTTCTGAAGATCGTATCCAATATATCCCTGGCTCATTGCCACGCAGACAGACAGCGGGCAGGTAACATATTTCACCGGATCTTTGCGGGTCAGCTCCGTCATTGCCAGCTGGATCATACCGACCTGCGGTCCGTTTCCGTGCGCAATAACAAGCTCGTCGCCCTCCTCGATCAGATCCGCAATTGCCGATGCGGTCTTTTTCACCGCGATCATCTGCCCGAGCAGATTATTTCCAAGCGCGTTACCCCCTAGAGCCAAAACAATTCGCTTACTCATAATGTCCTCCTACCGCACAGGTCACATCCGCGACGCCGTCGCACATGCCACAGTATCAGCCGGATGTACCAAAATTACAGCATATGTCTTGCAGCAGCCCGCCTGTCAAGCTCCGCAAGCGTCGCTGCCGGATCTTTCTGTTTCGCAAGGAAGATCATGGCTGCGATAATATACGGCTTGTAGCTCGCCTCCTTGTAGAGCGGATCGCGGTAGCGGTCGAACACGCTCGCGTCCACTTCGCCTTCGGCACAGGATAAGCCGGTGATGTCAGCGGGCAGGCAGTGCAGATAGAGAGCCTTACCGTCCTTCGTTGTCGCCATCAGCTCCTCTGTGCAGCTCCAGTCCTTATGTTCCGCATTCTGCTCAAGAAGTTCCTTCTCAAGAGCCCTGATTCCATCCCAGTCGCCCTGCTCGTACAGCTTCGTCCGCTTCTCCATCGCCGAGAACGGGGCCCAGCTCTTCGGATAAACAATGTCCGCATCCTTGAAAGCTTCCGCCATACTGCTCGTCTTCTTGAAGCTTCCGCCGGTCTTTTCGGCGTTGGCCTTCGCAACTTCCTCTACCTCCGGCATGACCTCATAGCCTTCCGGATGCGCGAGGACGACGTCCATACCGAACCTTGTCATGAGACCGATGACGCCCTGCGGGACCGAGAGGGGCTTGCCGTAGCTCGGAGAGTATGCCCATGTCATCGCGACCTTTTTGCCCCTGAGATTCTCCACACCGCCGAATGTATTGATAATGTGGAGCATATCAGCCATGCACTGCGTCGGATGGTCAATGTCGCACTGCAGATTGACAAGCGTCGGCTTCTGCTCGAGCACGCCTGCATTATGGCCGTCTGTCACTGCCTCTACGACCTCTCTCATGTATTTGTTGCCCTTACCGATGAACATATCATCACGGATACCGATCACATCCGCCATGAAGGAAATCATATTGGCTGTCTCACGGACTGTCTCGCCGTGCGCGATCTGGCTCTTGCCTTCGTCAAGGTCCTGGACCTCAATGCCGAGCAGATTGCAGGCGGAGGCAAATGAGAAACGAGTCCTCGTAGAATTGTCGCGGAAGAGCGAGATGCCGAGGCCTGACTCGAAGATCTTTGTGGAGATATTATTCTCTCTCATGTAACGCAGCGCGTCAGCGACTGTGAATACAGCCTCGATCTCGTCGTCTGTCTTCTCCCATGTAAGGAAAAAGTCGCCTTCATACATATCCTTGAAATTCAACTTATTAAGCTTATCGATATATCCCTGTAACTTCTGATCCATGGTCTTATCCTTTCTATACGTTCAGGCTTCTCCCATCGCTCTCTAAGTCTTCTTTCTGACTGTTATGCGCAGCGTATGGAGAGCACGACCGCAGCAAATGTATATTATCTGTTACCTGATATCGTTGTCCGTCTTGCCTGCGCGGAACTGGGTTACGTCTTTCGACGCATTATCCCCGTTATAGAGGTTCAATGCAGCGACATAGACAGCCGCGCATCTTACGAGGTCGTCCTTATAGGTCACTTCATTCGGAGCGTGAGCCTGGCTCTCGGCGCCCGGACCAAATCCGACGCACGGTATTCCGTAACGTCCCTGGATCGCAACGCCGTTGGTGGAGAATGTCCACTTGTCGATCAGCGGGCGGTCTCTCTTATCCGCGGAGGACGGCGTCGTCATACGCTTGTCACCGTAAAGGGCCTTATGCGCTTCAACCAGCGCCTCGACATGCGCCGCATCCTCCTTGTTGATCCATGTCGGGAAGTAGCACTCCGTCTCATAGACCTCTCCTGTCCAGGAAGGTCTGTCGTACATATACATGGAGACTTCGACGTCATCAGCATACTTTCTGCAGCCCGGAAGCTGGCGGATCTCTTCAAGGCAGGAATCCCATGTCTCGCCCGCGGTCATGCGGCGGTCTATTGAGATCGAGCAGCTGTCGGCAACAGCGCAGCGGCTCGGGGATGTGTAGAAGATCTGGGAGACGGTGCAGGTACCGCGGCCAAGGAATCTGGCATCTTCGTAATGATCCGGGTTGAATTTCGGATCGAGCATCTTTACAAGACCCTTGATTTCATCATCCGGTCCGCAGCCGTTCTCGTTGAGAGATCTGACATCGGCAAGAATATCTGCCATCTTGTAGATCGCGTTATCTCCGCGCTCCGGAGCCGAGCCATGGCAGGAAATACCCTTCACATCGACGCGGATCTCCATACGGCCTCTGTGCCCGCGATAAATGCCGCCGTCCGTCGGTTCTGTGGATATGACGAATTCCGGAACGTATTTATCCTTGTTGTAAATGTACTGCCAGCACATACCGTCACAGTCTTCTTCCTGAACACTGCCGACGATCATGACCTTATAGCCCTTCGGGAGCAGGCCGAGATCTTTCATGATCTTCGCGCCGTAGACGGCACTGGACATACCGCCTTCCTGATCGGATCCGCCGCGGCCGTAGATGATCTCATCCGTCTCATAGCCTTTGTACGGGTCTGCATCCCAGTTATTGATATTTCCGATTCCGACTGTATCGATATGGGAGTCGATTGCGATGATCTTATCGCCTTCGCCCATCCATCCGATGACATTTCCGAGTCCGTCTACCTCGACCTTGTCAAATTCAAGCTTCTCCATCTCTGCCTTGATGCAGGCAACAACTTCCTTCTCCTCGCAGCTCTCGCTCGGATGAGAGATCATCTCGCGCAGGAACCGGACCATATCCGGACGATACTTCTCGGCTGCTTCCTTTATTTTTTCGTAATCCAGTGCCATCATCTACTCCTTTCGTGTAAGGAAACCAAAAATATTCTATATTAATATGTTTCAAATCTATCTGAAGGGGTCACTGTGGAATTGAAGGGAATTCGCCGTCCCACACGATCGTGCGGTATTTCTCGGAATCCGTGTTGCCTTCTGTCGAGAAAAGCAGGACCTTGCTGAAGCGATCGAGCTTCAGTGCGTCGCGAAGCCCTTTGTAGCCGTCATCGGTCATAATGGCAGCGAGGACGCCCATTCCGATTGCTCCGGATTCTCCGGAGACGACTTTCGGATCGCCCTTAAGAGGCACCGCCAGCATTCTCATACCCTTGGCAGCAGCCCAGTCGGGGCATGACAGGAACGCGTCCGCGTGATTTCGCAGGATGTCCCATCCGATCGTATTGGGCTCTCCGCAGGCCAGTCCCGCCATGATGGTGGACAGGTCTCCGCTCACGATTCGAGGCTTCCCGTCACCGGCAAGAGCTCCCAGATACAGGCAGTCAGCCGCGCTGGCTTCCATAACGATGAACTTCGGCGGATTGTGGGGGTACAGATTTGTAAAGTACCCGACGATCGATGCGGCAAGACTCCCGACGCCTGCCTGGATAAAGATATGTGTCGGGCGGTTGGCCTCGTTCTCCCGCAGCTGCTCAGCTGCCTCGCTCGCCATCGTGCCGTATCCCTGCATGATCCAGGAAGGAATCTCCTCATAGCCCTCCCATGCGGTATCCTGAACGACCACACCGTGGACTGTGGCCTCCGCTTCCGCTGCGGCCATTCTCACACAGTCATCGTAATTGACATCCTCGATCGTCACCTGTGCTCCTTCTTTTGCGATATTGTTATACCTCTGAAGGGAACTGCCGATCGGCATGTGGACGACCGCTTTCTGACCGAGTTTATTTGCAGCCCACGCGATTCCTCTGCCATGGTTGCCGTCGGTCGCTGTAAAGAAAGTTGCCTGTCCGAATTCCTCGCGAAATCTCTCACTCGTGAGGTAGTCATAGGTCATCTCGGAAATATCTTTGTCCATCTCGCGCGCAATATAGCGGGCCATTGCAAATGAACCGCCAAGGACCTTGAACGCGTTAAGTCCGAAACGGAAACTCTCATCCTTTATAAATATATTTGCCAGCCCGATACGCTCTGCCATTCCGTCGAGCCTTGCGAGAGGTGTCACCGTATACTGCGGGAAGCTCATATGAAAGTTTCTCGCCGCTCTCACGTTACTAAGAGACATGATCCCAAGATTGGAATCATCGCTGTGCGGCATTGTGTTCATGACCCATTTTATCTTTTCCATAGACGCTCATCTCCTTATCATCTGCGGAATCTATCTATTAGTTTTTTATCCTAACTTTTTGTTTGATACAACTCCATCATAGCACTCCGCCGACATATGTCAAGTGATGTTCTGAATTAATTTTCAGTTTATCTAACAAATTTTTAGGTATCCGAATGTGTCGTCGATTGAACTCATTCCGGTAAACTGATATAATTTACTTAATGTATATACCATTTTGAGAAAGAGAGCTCTTTTATGAAAAAATCATTTCTCGACTTCTACAAGCGGCTTGCGCATGCTATCGCCACTCAATTCGGTTCCAACTGCGAGGTCGTTGTTCATGATCTGGAGAACAACGATATAGAACATTCCATTATAGCAATCGAGAACGGTCACATATCAGGCCGCAAAGTCGGAGACGGTCCCTCTCACATCGTTCTCCAGGCACTTCGCAACAAGGAACATCTGGAAGGCGACAAACTCGCCTATCTCACAAAGACAAAAGACGGCAAGATATTGAAATCCAGCACTGTCTACATCCGCGACAATAACGAAAAACTGATCGGCATCTTTGCCATCAATTACGATATTTCGCTCATGATGGCCGCCACAGACTTACTTAACAACTTCGTCGCCACCGCGCCCGGACAGACCCAGGCAGAACCGATCTCCATGAATGTCGCAGACCTTCTCGATGAACTCATTCAGCAGAGCAATCGCATTGTCGGAAAGCCGGTCGCTCTCATGAACAAAGAGGACAAGGTCCGTTTCGTCCGCCTTCTGAATGACGCCGGCGCTTTCCTCATCACCAAATCCGGTCCGAAAGTCTGCCAGTATCTCGGCATCTCAAAGTACACACTCTACAGCTATCTGGATGAAATCAAGTAAGAGAAGCGGAAGAATGATATTCAGCAGGACAGCCCTGATAGTTGTGATTACGACCGGAGATTTGACGCTTTAGGCGCAATTTTCATCCCGATAACTGTTAAAAACAGGGAATATATGTTAAACCTGAATCCGTGAAGTTGATTTTTTCAAAGGCTCGTAAAAGCCCATAGTTACAGTGTTTATCGTATGTTTTTGTCCAAGATAGCTATTCACCTGTCAGGTGAATGCATCGCATGGTAAAATAGACTTATCCAAAAACTTTCTGTGAGGTCATTTACCATGAATAATAATCGCCGGATCACGCTGAACACCAATAAGAACATTGTCGTTGAATTCACTGATGAACGCATCATTCCGGCCGGCGGTCTGGCTGTTGTCGGTGCGATCCTCGGTAAAAGCGATTTTATCAAAAAGCTCAATCGGATGGATGTCACAGCCAATCGTTCACAGCACCAGATTAAGAATGGCGATATTGTCCTGACCTACCTGGGTATGCTGTGTATGGGCAAGCCTTATTTCGAAGCAGTACATGAGATGGATGATGACAAGGACTTTTATAAAGCCGCCCTTGGCATTACCCGCGCCATCCCTTCTGAGGAGACTCTGCGCCAGCGTATGGATGATATCGGCGATTCGCTCCGCAAAACTATCCTGGAAGAGAATGTCGATATGCTTCTGGCAAACAGAATACAACCGACAGCCCTTCCCAATGGTCTGATACCCGTGGATATTGACGTGACCCCCATGGACAATTCAAAGTCCAAAAAGGAAGGCGTTTCAAGGACCTATAAAGGGTTTGACGGTTATTCGCCCATGATGGCCTATATCGGCACGGAAGGATACGCCATTAATTTCGAACTCCGAGAAGGAAAGCAGCATTGCCAGAACGGTACTGTAGAATTCCTTCAGGAGACGGTAGAGCTGTGCCGCAGGCTGACCGATAAGCCCCTGCTGGTACGTCTGGATTCCGGAAATGATTCCATTGACAACGTTGCCGTCCTTATAGACGCAGGCTGTTTCTTCATCATCAAAAGAAATCTCCGCCGTGAAAGCAGGGACGGCTGGTTTGAAATGGCGAAGCAGTACTGCCAGGATATCAGCAGCCCGAGGGACGGGAAAACCGTATACATCGGCAGCGATTGGAAGACCGCTTCAAGCAAACGCTTCAACCGGGATTTCACACTTCGCGCCGGATACGAGATTACAGAACGTACCATTGACAAATATGGGCAGTTCAACCTCGTTCCGGAAGTAGAAGTTGAGACCTGGTGGACAAACCTGGGCGATCCAGACAGGGAGCTCATCAAACTGTACCATGCCCACGGGGAATGTGAGCAGTTTCACAGTGAATTGAAGACTGACATGGATCTGGAACGGCTTCCGTCCGGAAAGTTCGCAACGAATGCCCTCATTCTTGAATTAGGGATGATTGCATATAATATTCTCCGCATGATCGGCCAACAAACGATAGGCGGAAGAACGCCCCGCCAAAAACGCGGTGTCAGGCGGCGCAGGCTGCGTACAGTTATAGGCAACCTTATTATGATGGCAAGCCATATAACGACCCATGCCCGCCAACTGATTATGGGTCTGGGCAGGAGTAATACCTGGCGGCACACATTTGCGGATATTTGCCAGAAATATGCTGTAGCCACCATATGACAGATCAATCATTCTGTAGAGCCTTGTTTCGTGTACCCATTTTTAAACTGGTTAACGCGTTACATATAGTTTTTCCTTTTGGGAAAACATTGGTAAGTACGATTTATTATGAAACCAGCTTGCACTAGGCAAGTTGGTTATAAAAAACCATGAACTTCACGGATTCAGGTTTTTTTCAAAATTCACCTGTTAGCAAGAATAATAGCAGGTGAATTTCGTATTTTTGCAGTTTTGCTCCTGCTAAATGAGCGAGTTGAAGACGTTTTCCGACACCTGAAACGGCTCATTTTAATAAGATTATACTGCTCGGCAACTGAAAATAGTGAATTTTTGACACGTAAAAAGTTACTTTTTATGATAACTCACCCGCTCAAATTTTTGTTGGCAGGTGATTTTTCAATATCACACGTTTTTGCGTGCCGAGCAACCTTCTAAGGTCGCAGCCATCCATCTTATCTTCCAAAGACTCCAGATGGCAAGATTGGTTGCTGTTGCCATCGAGGGAAATCGCCATACGTCTTATCTTTCAGTTCCAACGATTTATTTCATATCAATCAACTCGACACCAGCCGCGTCAATCAAAGTATCTAAGGCCTCTTCCTGCGCGTCGTATGTAGAAGGAATCTCCGCGTTCAGCTGAGCCTGCACGCTCTTTGAGCGGAGCTCAAGGAATGAAATGAGCGTGCTTACGCCCTTGTGGAAGGCTGTTTCGGACGAGAACTTGTTCTTGTCCCGAACAACATAAGGCGTGATCATTTCTTCTATCTGACGAAGATGCGCGGATGTATCGCTTCCGGCTGCAAATCTCAGCGCTATATCATTCAGCACATCGTGATAGGCAGTCACATATCGCTGGTCCTTCATGATCCAGTCGAACATCGGCCGTTGATCAACGAGGCCTCGCATGAGTGGCGTATCGATCGGATAGTTGATCATTCTCACCACATCCTGCGAACGATAGGTCCCGAAGGCGGAACTGTAATCCCACGGAAGCATGAAAAGCTTTCCGCTGTCTTCATAGAGATAATAGTTCTCTGCGCTCTCGCCGGTATAGCTGTTCCAGCTCACAACAAAATTGTGGACGGCGAAATAAGAAATTACTTCATCCGTATCGACTGCCGAAGCGACATTTGTTTCTGTGTTAAGCGTCTTGATTGCCTTAATGAGGCGTTTTCTGTCACGTTCACCCACATTCTGTTTGGCATGTTTGAAAATACCCGGATAGCTTTGCGACTCATCGTCTATATAGATGAGTTTGACATCAGCCGGCACCTCGATTGTGAGGGCATTGTGTGAGGCGTTCTCAGAAGTATCCATGCCGGCCCCTGTATCCTGTGAAACCTCTCCAGCAGCATCAGAACCAGCCTCAGTTGTATTCTGTGCTGCTTCAGTCGCAGCCACCGCATCCTGAGCTTCACCATCAGAAGCGGATCCGGCCAGAGCTTCTCCCTGGGCAGCGTCCTCAGATCCGGCACCAGTTCCTCCTTGGGCAGCGTCCTCTGAAGCAGGCTCCGTCCCTGCGTCTGACGTCGTACCAGATGAAGCATTTGCCACAGCCTCAGCATACTGCACCGCATCCGCGCCCTCCAGCACGTCCGGATCGACATGGGCTTTTGGATCCTCGAATGTCACATCTCTCCCGGTATTCTCTTCGGACTTACCGATGATAGGCTGGTCGCCCTGATTGTCTATCTCAGGCTCTTTGCCGACAGTCAGATCCGCATTCGTATACACGATCTGATCGTACTCCGGCTTGTAAAGGTTACCGTGGCCGTTGCCAAAATTTCGAACCAGGAACGCATCCTCAATGCTCTCGACCGCGAGATACAGCCCGAGGTCCTTTCCATTCACTGTGAGGTAAGCGTACGAAGCCAGCGGTGCGGGAACGCCCGCCGCGGCCATGGATTCATACACCACGAAATCTTTCATGTGCGTGCAATCACCTGCAAAGTTATTGAGGTCAAGCTTGTCGAGCCCGTGATAGTTCTCTATGGTGTTCGTATGGTCAAATTCAATTTTAAAACTATATTTGATACTTCCCGCGGACTCAATCTCACTTGCGCGTCCTTTCACACGAATCGAGATATTCGAGTACTTCTCTCCGTCTATGAGGGCTGTGCAGTCGAACCAGGCGTTTTTATCCGCCCGCTCGCACAACTCCTCAAAATTGTTCATGACGATGTCTATCTCATGCACGCGGGTCGTGTCAAAAAGACGGCTTTCATAACCGTTTACTGCTCTGGCCGTCTCAAGGCCGAGCCGTTCTCCGTTCATGAAAGCCACTGTCAGTCCGACCGCAAGGACAATCGCGATCAGGCATATCAGATCAATATGTTTATTAGTAGACATTCTTGTTCTGTCTCTTCCTCAAAGCACCGTCGATGTAACACAAACGGCTTTCCGCCAACAACAAACTGTCAACCTGCTTAAAATCTTAAAGCAGTGCAGGCACCACGCATGTCGGTCTTCCCGCAACCGTATGAAGACCCGTATCCGTTAATGTATTGTCGTCCTCAAGCTTGTAGATGACCACATCGCCTGAGTCCTGATTTGTGGATATCACATATTCGCCTGTCGAATGATCGCCGATGAGGTTAATATCGCGCGGCGTCTTGCCTCCGGATGAACTGAACGTAGGCTCGCCAAGCATTCCGTCATGATTGACGCTGAACACAGCGATACTGTCGTCGCCTCGATTTGAGACGAGCAGACGGGAACCGCCCATCGTAAAGCGGATCGCTGCGGCAGTATTTTCTGCTGTGCAGCCTGCAGGAATAGCTGAAATCTTCTGAATGGTCCTGTAGGTATTATTCTTCTT
>JAZRKZ010000421.1:0-5424 GCA_045646565.1 Lachnospiraceae bacterium | reverse complement strand
GTCGTCGATATGGTCCCCCGCCCTGTCGGCCTCCCCACGACGGCCCGGGCGATCGTCCCCTGTACGGCGCATTTTGCTCCTGCGCCGGCGCAGCCGGCGGCGACCGGAGGCATGCAGATATCATAATGGATCGGGTAATAGCGGATGAGGTCTTCGCAGCAGAAGATTCCCAGCTTGTTAAAGAGCAGTTCCGTTTTCGGACCGATCCCCTTGATCTTAGTCAGTTCCATAGCAGAATTTCGTATCCTAACAGTATATGTGCGAAAACCACCGGGTATGGCGGCCTTACAGGTTGCCATAACCGGTGGCGTTCATTTCAGTTTGACATTACTCGACAGAGAGAATGACGTAGTAGACCGGCTGTCCGCCCGGACTGAGTTCGACATCAAGGTCCGGATATTTGTTGCGAATGACCTCAGCAAGTTCCTCGGCGGCATCCTCAGAGAATTCCTGACCGGAGTAGAGAGAAATCAGCTCCGAGTCGTCATCGACGAGCTTGTCCAGCATTTCCATGACGACACTCGGAATGTCGCCGCCGACAGCCAGGATGCCGTCGTCGCCGATACCCATGATATCGCCGGACGTGATCTCGATGCCGTCGATCTTGGTGTCGCGGACAGCGTAGGTGACTTCGCCGGTCCGGACATTTTCAATCTCATCCGTCATATCCTGAACATTCTCTTCCGGCGATTTCTCGGGAATGAAATTCACAACGGCTGTGATGCCCTGCGGAATCGTCTTAGTCGGGATGATATGGACGTTGCAGTCCGTAACGAGCTGTGAAGCCTGGTTGGCAGCCAGGATGACATTCTTGTTATTCGGAAGAATAAAGACATCCTTCGCGTGCGCCTTGTCGATCGCCGCCAGCATATCCTCCGTGCTCGGGTTCATCGTCTGTCCGCCTTCAATGATGACATCGACACCGAGTTCCTTGAATATGTTCGAGAGGCCGTCGCCTATTGTGACGGAGATAAAGGCGCTCTCCTTGCGCTCTGCTGCCTTCGCGGCCGCTTCGGCTTCTTCCTTCGCCTTCACTTCCGCTTCGCGGGCTGCCGCAACGATGCTTGCTTTGAACAGCTTCTCCTGATGCTCTTCGCGCATATTGTCGACCTTCATGCGGGTCAGCTGACCGTATTCAAGACCTTTTTCGAAAGCCTTGCCCGGGTGATTCGTATGTACATGCACTTTGACCATGCCGTCGCCCGCGACAAAGACCAGACTGTCTCCGAGGCCCAGGAGGAAGTCTTTCATCTTCTCTTCCTCATCCTCTGTGAAAGCATCCTCGTTGTCGAGCTTTACGATGAATTCCGTGCAGTAACCGAACTCGATGTGATCGGTGCTGATCGGCTGCGGAGCGATATTGAGATGGGTTTCCGGCGCTTCGAAGCTGAGATCGATCTCAAGACCGTTGAACGCGTCGAGCGCGCCGTGAAGTACGACCATGAGTCCCTGGCCTCCGGAGTCGACGACGCCGGCTTCCCGAAGGACCGGCAGAAGCTCCGGCGTTCTGGCCAGCGCTTCATCGCCCTCTCTGACACATGTCTCGAGAAGGGCCGGCAGATCTGACTTGTCTTCGAATTCAAAAGCGGCCTGCGCGACTGCCTTGGCTACAGTCAGGATCGTACCTTCCTTCGGTTTCATGACGGCTTTGTAGGCTGTCTCCACTGCTTTCTGGAAGGCTTCGGTGATCAGTTCGCCGTCGATTTCATTTGCATCCCGAATTGCTTTTGTGAAACCGCGTAGAAGCTGCGACAGAATAACGCCGGAGTTACCGCGCGCGCCGCGCAGGGAACCGGAAGAGATCGCCTTGGCGACTTCGTCGATAGTGGCGTTTGTCTGCGCGCTGACTTCGTTTGCGGCGGACATGATCGTGAGCGTCATATTTGTGCCGGTGTCACCGTCCGGGACCGGGAAAACATTCAGCTCGTTGATCCATTCTTTCTTGATTTCAAGATTCTTTGCGCCTGCAAGGAAACATTTCCGCAGCAGCGAAGCATCTATAGTATTTGCACTCATGTTATCTCCCTTTCCCCATCAATCGATCACGCGTATGCCCTCGACGAGGACTTCAACGTTTTCCACCTGCATTCCTGTGAACTGTTCGAGTTTGTACCGCAGCGAGTCGACAAGATTTTCAGTGATAGCCGGAATACTGACTCCATAAGATGCGATGCAATGAATGACCAGCGATATTTTGTTATCTTCAATCTTTACGTTAATTCCGTATTTCAGGCTGTCCTTTTTCAAAAGGTGGAACAGACCGTCTTTCATGCTGTAGGCTGCCATACCTACGATTCCGAAACAGCCGACGGCGACGGAACCTGCATAGGTTGCTATTACATCTGAGTTGATGGTGATCTGACCGTACTCAGAACTCAGGCGTCCTTTCATAAAATGACCTCCAATGTATTTGCGGATGCGAATGACTCATCCTGATAAAACTTCATAATGATAATTATCAATCGTATTATAAACGTTTTAGGCTGAAAAAGGAAGAGTTTAAGTTAAAAGCGCCCGATCAGGCGGCGATAAATGGGCAGAATGATGCAAATGGCAAAAGAAAACCACTGAATACGGCCGGCCAAAGGAAGGCTTGTCCTATTCAGTGGTTTCGATTCTGCATGTAGGCTGCGGCTTTGCCGCAATCAGCATGTGGACGGCGGCTTTACCGCAATCAGCGGGCAGGCTGCGCTGAGCCGCAAGGAAAAGATCATCGGAGCATTGCGCGGAGATGGGCGATATCCGACCAGTCGACAATCCTGTCCTTGTTCATATCGGCCAGATATATTTCCGCGCTCGTCAGCGGCTCGTTCCTTCTGACCAGGTCCTCCAGGAGGCGGATATCGTCGATGGTCAGTTTCCCGTCGAAATTGAGATCTCCTTCTTTGTAATTGATGGTGGGCAGCTTCACTCCGGAAGACTTATAGCTGCCTGCCATAAAGGTCGCGAAGGAGGCGATATCCTTCTGTTTGTAGAGGTCATAGAGCAGCAGGTCTGTGCCGCTGTTCCAGAGTGAGAGGCTCTTCGAATTTGTGATATTCGACGAACGGGAGATGTAAATGCCGTTCTTGAGACAGCAGATGACTTTGACGCCTGTGAGCACGAGCCCGTTTATGTTGGTCGCCTGAATGCCGTTTTCTCTTGCCTTGATGACCTCGCACTGCTTCAGGATGAGGTTCTGGAGCGTACTGGCGTAAATGCCGTACGTTGCGCCGCTGATGTAATCCGTTGACAGCTTGCAGCCGTCTGAACAGCCGTAAAGATATATACCGTAGAGCTTTGCCGAGGTGTTGGCCGCGAGCAGGTAAATGTTGTTCTTCCAGGTCGTGAGCCTGACGCCGGGCAGAGCCTTGATGGCGGCGTATTCGGATTGAGTGCCCGCGTTGCCCATGACATCGTAAAAGAGGTTCTGCATGACTTCCGCCTGCATCACTGCCGAAGCGGTGCGGCCGGACTGATTGTCGACAGAGAGACGGATGCCGTCCGCCGGTACGTTGCCCAGCGTGTTGTTCATGACAAGAACGATGCTGTTGTTCCGGATATCGATCAGCGGATAGGATGGGATCCCGTTGAACTTTTTAGCGATGATCTTGTTATCCAGGATATAGGATACTTCATTCACTTTTGCGCCGAGATTCATGCCAAGAAGGAAAGCGTTCACGTTTACCGCGGTGTTCTCCTTGCACACGAAATCCCGGAAGTTCCTCGCGTTGATGCATATATACGGGATGTCGCGGAACGTACAGTTCTGGATTTTATAGCGTTCTGCATATAATCCGTTATATGTGTGGTGTGTGCCGAGACCAGACACAACATTCTTAAATGTACAGTTCGAGACGAGAATGTTGGCCATCCCGAGATTTTCAAGCGGTTTCGCGTTCGATCCATAATCGCTCGCCGAGAGAAAATCTGTATGAAGGGCTTCTTTGTAGGCATACGCATTGGGCGATGTCTTTGAGACGCCCATATAGTAGGATGAGTCAGGCCCTTCGTATTTATAGTGATTGACAAAGGTGACATTATTGAATGTGAGATTTCTGCAGCCGTCGAAGTTCACAGAGTGAATCGCCGTGTCGTTGCCGATGGTCGTGTTCTCGATCGTAATGTTTTCCGCGTGGCGGAAAACAATTTCCATCTCAGTGCATTTCGATGCGTGGACATCGGAAGACTTTGCGCCGCCGTTCCACTCTCCGCCGGATATTTTGACATTCCTGACCTGGTTGTAGCCGCGGACATTGCATTTTTCCGAATGAACGACATTTCCATTGGGATCGAGATAGACGCCCAGCAGCATGACCTTGGAAGGATCGTCGCGGTATACGATGGCGCCCTCGGCCAGATGGAGCCATGTGTTGGAGAAAATGAACAGCGTATCCGCAAGGTGATATGTTCCGCGCGGAACAAAGACCTCGATCATTTGCTGGAGAGACTGTCCGGCGAGACCGGCCTCGTAAAGAGCTTTCTTAAGGCTTATTTCATCCGGCTTCTTGTCGCTGCCATTTGCGCCGAAATCCGTTGCGGCGTTGTAGTACGTTCTCCATGGCGAGGCGCTCACAAGGTCCTCGTCACTGGATGCGGGGATGTCGGTCTCCTCTGCGGCAGGCGTTACCTGCGATGCCTCAGCGTCTGCGTCACTTTCCGTCATATTGATTGTCTGTGAAACTGTAGTACTGTCTGCTTGTGTTTTTGTGAGTTCGTCGTCTTTCGAGTCGGCTTCACATTCCGGACAGGATGATTTGGTCGTGTCATAATCGTTCCAAGTATCAGATGATTCATCTTGCTGCGAAAAATGTCATCTGTTGTCTGAACGGTCAAATCGCATATTGTCAGAGAAGTATCCGTAGGAATACCATCGATATCACAGTCGGAAGGCGGCGCCGGATCCTCGGAAGGATCGGGCTGCTCCTCTCCGGCATAAGAGTCGCCGGGCTGTGTGCTCGCTAAAGTCTCGTCTATGGTGCTTTCAGAATCATCGTCGGAGCCGACGGAATACTCAGTTGTTTCACAGATATCCGTGCATAGTTCCGGGAGGTCCGAAAGATCCGGCTGATATATAGATACTTCTTCGGCAGAGTAGACTCCCTCATTTTCTTCATCTGCCAACATGTCTGTATCTGCAAGAATGGTGTTTGTGCTGAGAATAATCGAGAGCATGCAAATACAGGCGAACCAAATACATCTTTTCGCTTTTACGTCATCATCTCCTTTCGATATAATATTTCATCATGTTCACGGAATCTTAACACTTTTTTAAATATACCAGATTATGTCAATCTTGTAAAATGCTGCTTAATAAAAATCCGGTAAATATTATATCAGTTCGGCCAGCTCTGTTACTACGCAGGCTTCCGGCCCGGACGCCCTCTCCGAAAAAGACAATATTTCTTGCTGAAGTGAAAAGTTTATTTCCACTCTGAATAACGG
>JAZRKZ010000420.1:0-4329 GCA_045646565.1 Lachnospiraceae bacterium | reverse complement strand
AGAAGGGCGTTCTGGTCTGCGGTACCGGCGTCGGTATTTCGCTTGCCGCAAATAAGATCCCGGGCATCCGCGCATGCGTATGCAGCGAACCGTATTCCGCAAGAATGTCTGTTGAGCACAATAACGCCAACATTATATCCGTCGGCGCGCGCGTCGTCGGCCGTGAGCTGGCAAAAGACATCGTGAAGGCTTTCTTTACCGCCGTGTTCGAGGGCGAGCGTCATGCACGCCGTATCCAGATGATCACCGATATCGAGGAGACCTACAGCGCGCATCCGGCTGACTGATCTTTCTGGGAGATCATCATTTTCGGACAGGGCTGCCGACGTGCGTTCTTTACTGATCCTGGTCGATTTCCATGAGATCGGTGAGCGCGTGGGAGAGGATGAACTGGCAGACATTGTAGAAGGATTCCGCGCTTAACTTGTTATCCTTGCGGATCCAGTGCCGGATCGCCTGAACGATGCCGTGCGTGTGGTAGGCAGTAATCATCTCAACGGCGACCTGTGCGTCCTCAAGGCTTCTGGTGGCGTTATGTTTGATGAGGGAAGCCTCCATGGCAGTCGTCAGGTATCTTGTCAGGATGTTTTCAAATGAATTCGGCGAATCGTCCATAAGGAACAGCTTTTTATAGAACCTGCGGTCCTTCTCCATACAGCGGAAGAACAGCAGTAACGCGTCGTATTCCTGGCTGCTGTTGATCATAAAATCGACTTTGTCCGCAATATCTGTCCGGAAGATCCATTCCACGAGGTCATACTTATCCTGAAAATGCTTATAAAAGGTCGGTCTGATGAGACCGGCCTTTTCTGTGATCATTTTGATGGTGATTTTTTCGAACGGGACGGTCTCAAGAAGCTCCCTGAAACAGTTTGCGAGAAGCTCTTTTGTCATATTATTTTTCTTTTCCATATATGTCCCTCTTCTTAATTCTATCAGATGAATTATAACATACGAACGAAATAAGGCGCAACTTTGTCGGTATAACAGATATTCCTGTTTGTATATTGTTGTTTTTTTCGTAATACAATGTTGCGAAATTGGGTAAAAAACCGCTAAAAAAGTTAAATTTTACACGGATTTGAGCTAAAAGTTAACAAATCTGTAATAAATCGGGTACTCAAACTTGATTTTTACAAATCGCTATGTTATAGTAACACACGTAGGAAAGACGATGTTAAATTTCTATTACAAATTTGACCAAAGATTTTTGAGGTGAATGTATGAAGAAAAGATTACTCAGTGTTCTGCTTGCGGCAATGTTCACTGTATCCGCAGTGACGCCGGCTCTTGCTGATGAGGAAGAAGATCTCATCGCGCGGAGACATCAGGCGGAAGAGGAACTCGACGACACACAGGCAGCCTTGAACGACCTTGCGGCAAAGCGTCAGGAAATTCAGGCACAGATCAGTGAACTGAATGCTGACATTGTTGATCTCATGATCCAGATCGACCAGGCTCAGACGGACATCAATTCGACGGAAACGAAAATTGGTGAGACGACAGAGGAAATCGCTGAGACCGAGGTAAAACTGGAAGAATCCGAAAAGAAACGCGACAAACAGCATGATGATATGATGAAGCGTATCCAGTATATCTACGAGAACGGCGGAAACGTCGGCTGGGTCGCGGTCATGCTTGATTCGGAGGATCTTACTTCATTTGCAAACAAAGCAGAGTACGCGAGCGAACTTCACGCGGTAGACCGCGCAGCGCTCCAGGAATACATTGAAACAGTTGATGAGATCGAAGAGCTGAAGGTCGGGCTCGAGGATAAGAAAGCTTCTCTTGAAGAGAAGAAGACACTCCTTGAGAACCAGAAGGCATCTTACGAGGAACAGAACCAGGAACTCAACAGACAGCTTGAAGCAAAGAAAGCTACGGACGCTGACTATGAAGCCCAGATCGAAGAAGCCCGCGTACAGGCTGATGAGATCAGCAGCCTGATCAGAAGACAGGAAGCAAGACTCAGCGAGATCAGGGAAGAAAAGCGTGTGGCGGCAGCAGAGGCAGCTGAGGCGGCGGCAAGAGCAGAAGCGGCGGCAAGAGCGGCGGCTAAGGCAGCTGAGGAAGCAGAAGAAGCTGAGGCGGCAAGACTTGCGGCTGTAGCCAAGAAGGCGTCTGAGGAAGCGGCACAGAGAGCATACGGCAGCGGCAACAATCCGGCAGCTGAGGAGGCGGCCGAGGAAGCCAGACTTCAGGCTGAAAAGGCGGAGCGTGAGGCAGCCGAGGCGGCAGCCCGTAAGGCAGCGGCAGAAGAGCAGGCCCGTCAGGAAGCAGCCCGTCAGGCGGCGGCAGAAGAAGCAGCCCGCCGCGCAGCGGAAGAGGAAGCTCGTCAGGAAGCTGAGCGTCAGGCGGCAGCTGAGGAAGCTCGTCGTCAGGCGGAAGAAGAAGCCCGCCGTCAGGCTGAGGAAGAAGAAGAAGCCCGTCGTCAGGCTGAGAAAGAAGAGGAAGAGTCTTACAGTTCCGGCGGAAGTTCATCAGGTTATGGCATTGTTGATTACGCGGACCAGTTCGTGGGCTGTCCGTATGTATGGGGCGGCAATTCACTGACGAACGGCTGTGACTGCTCACACTTCGTATACAATGTTCTCAGGAACTGTGGCGTATACAGCGGCGGTTACCTGACATCCGGCGAGTGGCCGTATGTCGGACGTTCTGTCAGCAGTCTGTCCGAAGCAAGAGCCGGTGATGTTATCTGTTATTCCGGTCACGTCGCGATCTACGACGGCGAGGGCGGTATCGTTGAAGCCAAGGGCAGTGCATGGGGTATTACACATGACCGCAGCGCGACCTGCAAGTCGATTGTAGCGATCCGCAGATTCACATAATGATTAAATTTGCATAGTTTCGGACCTGCGCCTTAGCGGTGCAGGTCCATTTTGCGTTTGTAAAGCGAATTTGTGTTCATAACCCTTGCTTAATTTGCAAAATGAGGGTATAGTTAGTTTGGACTTTGCTTTTCAGTTTACATAAAACGATTCAGCGGGAACGTCCTTGCGGGAAGAGGGGACCTTCGCTTTGGCAGTTCCCGATAAAATGAGCAATTATGAGGTGAAAAAATGACCAGAAAACAGCTTATGGAAAAGCGCAAGAAGCGCAAGAGACAAAAACTGATCTTGCGCACAGTGCGCATAGCGGGAGTGGCGGCTGCGCTGATCGCGCTCATATGTCTGATTGTATTTGTCATCATGCCGCATTATAGGACGGAGGAAGAGGAAACTCCGGAAGTGGAATATGTGTCCGGCGACACGGCGATCCGGCAGACGATCTCGGATTCGACGATCGGTCAGGATGGATGGAATGTAAATGATAACGGCTGGTGGTACAAGAATCCGGATGATACGCAGTACGTCAGCGGCTGGAAGACGATTGACGGCCAGAGATATTATTTCATGGACAACGGTTACCTGGCGACCGGCTGGGTGAACACCGGCGACAATTCGGATGCTTTCTTTGATCCGAGCGGTATCCTTGATCCGACAGCCAAACAGAAGCTTGTCGCGCTGACATATGACGACGGTCCTTCGCAGAATACCGGCAGGATCCTTGATGTCCTTGAGAAGTACAACGCCAAGGCGACATTCTTTGTCGTCGGTATTCAGTCGGATTATTACCGGGATGAGCTGAAGCGCGAATACGCGCTCGGTATGGAGATCGGATCGCATACATACGAGCATGAGATCCTCTCGCTGATCACAGCGGATGAGATTGTCAGGACGATGAAAAAGAATGATAAGCTGCTCGATGAGCTGATTGGTTTTGTTCCGACGATCATGCGCCCGACGGGCGGCGGCGTCAATGATACCGTCTATGAGAACGTGGATAAGCCGATGATCCAGTGGGACGTCGATACGCTCGACTGGTCGACGAAGGATCCGCAGGCAACGCTGAAAGCCTGCGTGGAAGGCGTGCAGGACGGCTCTGTCATCCTGATGCACGATCTTTTTGAAGCGACAGCTGCAGCGACGGAGCTTGTCGTGCCCGCTCTGCAGGAGATGGGCTATAAGATGGTGACGGTCTCCGAGCTGGCGGCCCAGTACGGCTATACGCTCGAGCCGCATAAGGAGTACTATGATTTCTATCCGAAGAACTCTCCGGATGAGAGAATCAAGGCGCTCTATTCCAATGACTGATGATATCGTCAGCGCTGTATGTTCATAGTGACCAAGAAACGCGGGATGCCCGCGTTTCTTTTTTGTTTTACATCCGCACGTAAACGTGCTATATTGTTTTACTGACAAAAACTTCCCACTTTAAATTTTTATGTAGACCGTAATCGAAATTATTGCTTAAGCAGGGCGTCGTCTTGCGGCCGGTACTTTGATT
>JAZRKZ010000419.1:0-11190 GCA_045646565.1 Lachnospiraceae bacterium | reverse complement strand
CAGGTAGGTAGACTTGATCGGCTTCTTGCCGAAACGAAGGTGGGACATTGTGACGCCGCCGGACTTCTTGGAGTCATAATCGAAGTAAGCCTGCGCATACATGTCTGTGTTGTCGCCGATGATCTTGATGGAGTTCTTGTTCGCGCCTACAGTACCGTCTGCGCCGAGACCCCAGAACTTGCAGTTGACTGTGCCGGCCGGTGTAGCAACGAATCTCGGGCCTGTCGGCAGAGACAGGTTCGTGACATCGTCTACGATACCGATCGTGAAGTGCTTCCTGTCAGCGTTCTCGAAAACAGCCTTGATCTGTGCCGGATCTGTATCCTTGGAGCCGAGGCCGTAACGTCCGGAGTTGATGGTGACATTCTTGAATTCGGAATCGAAGAGAGCTGCAACGACGTCGAGATACAGCGGCTCGCCGTTCGCGCCCGGCTCTTTTGTTCTGTCGAGGACGTTGATGACCTTGACAGTCTTCGGAATCGCGTCGATGAGAGCTTTGTTGGAGAACGGACGATACAGTCTGACTTTGATGACGCCGACCTTGGCGCCTTCTTTTTCACGCAGATAATCGATTGTCTCATCGATCGTCTCGCAGACAGAGCCCATAGCGATGATGACGGATTCAGCTTCCGGATCGCCATAGTAGTTGAACAGGCTGTAGTTCGTGCCGATCTTGGCGTTGACTTTGTCCATGTACATCTGGACGATTTCCGGCATCTTTTCATAAGCCGGGTTGCAGGCCTCACGAGCCTGGAAGAAGATATCCGGGTTCTGAGCGGAGCCTCTCTGGCACGGATGATTCGGATTCAGGGCGTGATCGCGGAACTTCTTGATCGCCTCATGATTGACCATCTCATTGAGATCGGCGTAATCCCATGTACGGATCTTCTGGATTTCGTGGGATGTACGGAAACCATCGAAGAAGTTGATGAACGGAAGGCTGCCCTCGAGTGCTGCCATGTGAGCGACCGGAGCAAGGTCCATAACTTCCTGTACGGAAGACTCGCACAGCATGCAGGCTCCGGCCTGACGACATGCATAGACGTCAGAGTGATCGCCGAAGATGGAAAGCGCGTGGGAAGCAAGTGCACGAGCGGATACGTGGAAAACGCCCGGGAGCTGTTCGCCGGCAACTTTGTAGATGTTCGGGATCATAAGAAGAAGACCCTGAGAAGCGGTGTAGGTCGATGTCATCGCACCGGCTGCAAGGGAGCCGTGGAAAGCACCTGACGCACCAGCCTCAGACTGCATCTCTGTGACCTGTACGGTCGTGCCAAAGATGTTCTTTCTTCCTGCTGTCGCCCACTCATCGACATGCTCCGGCATGACGGATGACGGGGTAATCGGGAAGATGGTTGCTACTTCTGTGAAGGCATATGAAGCATGAGCTGCAGCTTCATTGCCATCCATGGTCAGCCATTTTCTGTTATCCATTGTGTTATTCCTCCTTAGAATATACATTAGTAGTTACATTAGAATAGCCATCTGTAAAAACATGACAAAAACACGTTGTCACGTATACAACTTAACCAAATTATAACATTTCATATATTCTATGTCTATCAATGTTCTGTTAAATATGCATAAAGAATTGTACAAAATCCGATACGAAACTGAAGGAGGTTTACAATACCCAAAAAAATAAAAGCCGCCGCCACAAGAACGCCTGCCACTTGATATGACCGCTGCATTCACATGCACCGCCATATATAGTGGTCCGGCGTCTTTGGCGACAGCTTATTACTCTATTCGAAGACTTCCCGCACCGCAGTCCATGAGGCGGCCTCATCGGAATTTTGCTGCGCCGGGACACTCTCGCCCGGCGACGCCCGGCTTAAGCAATAATTTCGATTTCGGTCTGCTTTATAACAGAAAGCGGGAAGGCCCTTAGTATTAATCATCGGCTTCCTCGTCCTCGCTGGCGACATAGATCTGTCTCTTCTTGGCCATGACGTCGGATGCGAGATACTCGTCATAGGTGCCGACCTTATCGATCAGCGTGCCGTCCGGAAGGAACTCCATGATCCGGTTGGCGGTCGTCTCCACGATCTGATGGTCGTGGGAAGTGAACAGGATAACGCCCGGATACTTGATCATGCCGTTGTTGAGCGCAGTGATCGATTCCATATCGAGGTGGTTCGTCGGCTCGTCAAAGATCAGCACGTTCGCGCCCGAAATCATCATCTTGGAGAGCAGGCAGCGGACCTTCTCTCCTCCGGAGAGGACGCGCACACGCTTGATGCCGTCCTCGCCCGCGAACAGCATTCGGCCGAGGAATCCGCGGACGTAGGTCGTATCCTTATTCTCGGAATACTGGGTCAGCCAGTCAGCGATCGTGAGGTCGTTGTCGAACTCGTCGTTGTAGTCATGCGGGAAATACGCGCGGCTTGTTGTGATGCCCCACTTGTAGTATCCCTCATCCGGCTCCATATTGCCCATGATGATCTCAAAGAGGGTCGTCTTCGCTCTCTCATTGCCGCCGACGAAAGCTACTTTGTCGGTCCGGTTAATGATGAAGTTCAGGTCCTTGAAAATCACTTCGCCGTCGATCGTCTTCGACAGATGTTCGACATAGAGAACATCGTTGCCGATCTCGCGGTTCGGGCGGAAATCGATGTACGGATATTTTCTGGATGTCGGGACCATCGTATCAAGCTGGATCTTCTCAAGGGCTCTCTTTCGGGAGGTAGCCTGCTTGGACTTGGAGGCGTTGGCGGAGAATCTGGAAATGAACTCCTGCAGTTCCTTGATCTTCTCCTCTTTCTTTCTGTTCTCTTCTCTCATCTGCTTCTGCAGGAGCTGTGAGGATTCGAACCAGAAATCATAGTTGCCGGCGAAGAGACGGATCTTGCCGTAATCGATATCGGCGGTCTGTGTGCAGACCTTGTTGAGGAAATAACGGTCATGAGAGACGACGATGACCGTGTTCTCGAAGCCGATCAGGAATTCCTCTAGCCACTCGATCGCGCCGAGGTCCAGGTGGTTGGTCGGCTCGTCGAGGAGCAGGATATCCGGATTGCCGAAGAGGGCCTGCGCAAGCAGGACCTTGACCTTGACCGGACCTTCGAGCGAACCCATGATCTCATGGTGCATCTCGGTCTCGATGCCAAGACCGTTGAGCAGGGATTCCGCGTCTGCCTCGGCTTCCCATCCGTTCATTTCCGCAAATTCACCCTCAAGCTCGGCTGCCCGGATTCCATCCTCGTCCGTGAAGTCTTCCTTCATGTAAAGGGCTTCCTTCTCCTTCATGATGTCATAGAGCCTTTTGTTGCCCATAATAACTGTGTCGAGGACATCGTATTCATCGTACTTGAAGTGGTCCTGCTCCAGGAAGGAAATACGGTCGCCCGGAGTCACGGTGATGGTGCCGCTCGTTGTATCGAGCTGACCGTCGAGTATCTTTAAAAACGTGGACTTGCCGGCGCCGTTCGCGCCGATGAGGCCGTAGCAGTTGCCTTCCGTGAATTTGATATTGACGTCCTCAAAGAGGGCTTTTTTGCCGACCCTGTAGGTCACATTATTTGCAGCAATCATTTCTACTCCTTCAAACTCTTTTATGAATGCTTCCCGCATGCCAGGTGCATCTTTAATATAATATATGAAAACTTCCCACTTGTCTATGAGGGCAGGCCGTAATCGAAATTATTGCTTACACAGGCGTCGATGAACGGCGGGTGCGCTCAGGCCGCTGCCGCCTCTGGCGGATCTCCTCCGCCTTCCGGCGCTCCTTCTCGATCTTCTTTTCGTGAAAGACCTGCCACCACGAATAGATAAAAAGCAGGACCGTGACCATCGCCAGCACGCCCGTCATATCCACGCACACGTCAGTGAACTGACCTGCCCGGCTGTCGACGAATGTCTGATGGAACTCGTCCGTACAGGCATAGATGAATGAGAATATGACCGAAATCGCCATGCTCCGCGTCGCCAGTGTCGTTGCAAGGAACGACAGGAAAAGGAGCAGGAAGAGAATCGCGTACTCTGCCATATGCGCTCCCTTTCTGACGAGCGGGTGCAGGACCTCGACCATCCGGTAATAATCATCCGGTCCGATGTGCAGCTTCATGAGAATGTTCACAATGATCTTCGTAACCTTGAGAGAAAGGCCCGCGGATGTCTCACCGACCTGGCCTGAAAACGAAAAGATCACATACATCCAGATGATCGCCGGCATGAACCAGAAATACTTCCGTATGAATTTCAATCGTTGACCTCCTCTTTAAGCGGACCTGATCCGCTTTGCTGCCGCTTAAGCTCCAGACCGTCCAATACGGCCGCCCTGCGGCGGGACAGCTCCCGCAGGAATTTATACACTACATAGAACATCGGGACCATGAGGATCTCGCGGCTGAAGAAAATGCAGCGGCTCATGGAAACGATGATTGTGGGAGTATATCCCATTATGACGGATTCTGCAAGCCCACCGGCGAAAAAAGCAGGCGTTACAGGGTCGAATCTTTCATCGATGTATAAAAAGAGCAGGAAAGTCAGAAGGCAAACATGGAAAATTCCGAACATTTCGGCGATCCAGTTGACTGCCGTAAAACCGTTCACATTGTCCGGAAACGCATAATCGTAGAGGAGCGGAAGTTTGAGCAGCGGATACAGACCGTAATAGAAGACCGGCAGCGCGGCCGTGATCTTCATAAAAAGGCTCGTTTTCCGCAGGCATGTGATTCCCAATGTGCCGGCCGCAATGACAATAACGGGCACATATAGGTCGGTCAGACAGTACTGCAGCGTATAGCTGATACCCAAAAGCAGCCGGTCCGTGTAGGACAGCATCTCGAAATTGGGGAACCAGAAGAGGATCTCCTCCAGGTAGCGGATAACGTTTCCGGGCGACTTGATAAAGAAAAACGTGCTCATGGTCCCGACCGCCCAGACGACGAGCGCTCTAGGCAGGACCTGCTTTCTTCTGAGGTAAATGGCAAGGATGAGAATCGCTCCCATGGCGATGAAAAAACTGCCGCTCTGTTCAAACCCGGCGGCGTAGACCGACGATGCGCCGGCAAAGACCCACATCCAGAGCGGACTGTCCCCGGACGTAATGTAGAAACGAAGCATCGGCAGCAGGGCGAACAGCATTGCGGCGTACCCCCATACATAGAGGACTGCCGCCGTCTTCCAGAAGACACTGACGCCCAGAATTTCATACTCCGTGCCGAGATAATAAAAGCCCGCAAGCAGCACAAGAAGAAGCGACCACACGAACCCTTTTCTTTTCTCCGGCTCCCGGATGACGAACATTGCGGCAAGATAAATCGAAGCGATCTGCCAAACGGCGTTCATGAAGTCGACCAGCCAGGGACCGATATCCATGAGAACGACAAACACAGCGTGAGGCAGCACCCTCCCGCTCCAGGTCGTCCAGTATTCCTGAGCCCAGATCCAGAGATCGGGACCGTCCTTGGCGTACATTTGCATAAACGCGGTATCATCCAGCCGCAGCGGCTGCCCCATGTTGAGGGCCAGCGACAGAAAAAACAGGATGAAGACCGCGAACCACTGCTCTTCCATCCCGTCGATGATCCGGCCGGGCGCAAGAGCTCTTTTCAGATTAATTTGACGCATTTACGGTACCATTACCCCGGTCCTTTGAATGACCGGCCCCTCATCTTTTCTCACAGAAATCACACAGATCTCCAGACCGGACGGGTCTTTGGGGATTCCCTTGCCGCATCGGGCGAACCCCTTGATCCCGAACCTTCTTGCGACGCCCTCCGGCAGGACCGTCTCCGGGAACATTCCGTTTATATCTTCCCGGCCCGACGCTATGGTCTTCAGCCTGTAGACCTCTTCCCCGTCGACCAGCGCGAAATATGACTCGTTATAGACGCTGGTCACTGTCATTTCGGCTCCGTAATTGTAACCGGAATAGAGCCTGGTATCCGCCGCCCACCCGGAGATGACGAGGATATCGTTTTTATCTCCCTCATAGGTACATGATTCTACGTTGCTGAAAAAGCGGCTGTCCGCTGTTCCGTAATCGGAAAGCGACGTCAGTTCGGCAGAATAATGCTCATTATAAAATACACCGACTAAGACCGCCGCAATGAGCGCACTCATCATAATCGGTGTACAGTTCATAAAAACCGTTCTAAATACCTGCCGCATCTCCTTGTCTCCAAATCAATTTGAGGGTATACTGAATGATGAATTCCGAATGAAAGGAGTATCTACATGTTCCAAAAACAGCAGAAACAGCTTGATACAATTCTGGCAATCGCGGCATTAGCGCTCATTGCCGTTCTCACGATCCTTTCCTATGTAAGGGATGGTGTGAACTGAAACATTTTCGTGTATTCATTCAAAGGGAGGGGCTGCCCCTCCCTTTCAGTCTGTCTGGGCAATTACATCTCGAACATGATCTTTGTATAGAGTTCATCCTTCCTGCCCCGAAGGAGATCGAACGCCTCCTCGTACTGCTCGAGCGAATACACGTGCGTGATGAGATCTGTCGGATCAAGACTTCCGTCTGCCATATATCCGATGACCGACTTCCAGTCGTTGATCGTCGACGAGTAGGAAGAATTCCAGGTCCCGCGGATATTGAGCTCGCCCCGCAGGATATTCCAGAAGACTTCTTTCCGGATGTTGACATCCTCCACCGGATTCCCGACAATAACAACGTTGCCTCCCCGGGCCGCCACGCGAAGCGCGGTCAGGACAGCGTCCGAATTCCCCGAACACTCAAGAACCACATCGGCCTTGCTGCCTTCCGTGAACTCGCAGATCGCCTCTTCCGGATCCCAGATCGAAGAATTCACAATATGATCCGAATATCTGGAGGCGTTCTTAATTTTATCTCTGGTCCGACCGATGAGAATAATTTTGTAGGCGCCGAGTATGCGCGCGAGCTTGGCTGCCAGGATGGCAATCGTCCCGGTACCGACGATTGCGACAACATCGCCCTTCTTCATCTTTCCGCGGCGCAGGGCGTGCAGCGCGACCGCTGCCGGCTCGCACATGGCCGCCGCCCGGAAATTCAGTTCTTCCGGCACCAGATTGATATTAAAGACCGGAACAGAAATGTATTCCGCGAACGCTCCGTCGCACCGCGAGCCGAAATAGCTGTAATGCTCGCATTGGGCAAATCGCTCGTTCCTGCACGGTTCGCACTGTCTGCAGGGCAGGAGCGGAAAAACGCACGCGTGCCTTTTAAGAAGCACCGGTTTGACTCCCATCCCGAGCTCAACGATCTCACCGGAAAACTCATGTCCGGGCACTGTCGGAAAATGATACGTGCCGTTCTTAAAAATCCTGTCCTTATCGCTGCTGCAGATACCGCAGTCCCGGACTTTAAGGAGGACTTCTCCTTTCCCCGGCTTCGGCGTCGGGATTTCCTTATACACTATTTTTCCGATATCATAAAGCACAAGTGCCTTCATACATTCCTCCATCAGTCATATTTGACGATCTCTTCCACTCCGCCGCATATTCTTGCAAATCGAACCAGATCCTCTTTTGTCGTAATCTTAAAGTTATCCCGGCTGCCCTCCGCGATCCGGATCTTCATACCGGCCTCGAACGCGATCTGGGAACTGCCCCTGCAGGAGGCCAGATACTCTTCCGTGGCCGCCCTGTGGGCTTCATAATACTTGCCGAATACATATGACTCCGGCGTCTGCCCCGCGACGATCTGGTCGCGCGGGAGCTGCTGACCGATCGACTTCCCGTCGAATGTCAGATAACAGGTGTCCGTGACGGGCAGGGACGGCATGACGCCGTCGTACTGATCGAAGCCCTCCACGCAGGCTGTAATGATCTCATCGGGCGTACAAGGCCGCACGGCGTCATGGACGATCACGATATCGTCATCCGCCGC
Organism: Lachnospiraceae bacterium; assembly: GCA_045646565.1. Taxonomy (GTDB): domain Bacteria; phylum Bacillota; class Clostridia; order Lachnospirales; family Lachnospiraceae; genus Chordicoccus. The sequence continues at coordinate 3,362 of JAZRKZ010000419.1, read as the reverse complement.
ATGCTCCCGCATGGCGTAAAGTCCGTTCCGGACGGATTCCTGCCGGGAGACGCCGGGCGTTGCAAATCCCCTGAATTTGCTTATCCCGCACGTATCGATCCATTCGAGTATAAAGTCGTGCCATTTCTCATCCGCGACGATCCATATCGCGTCGACATCGCTGTGAGCGTCGAACCTCTCCAGCGTGTAGGCGATGACCGGTCTGCCCCCGACAGTCAGATACTGTTTCGGTACATTTCCTATCGTCATCCGGCTGCCGACGCCGCCGGAGACACACAGAACATGATTCATGTTTTACCTTTCCGCCCTGCGTTTTTTCCTCATATACAGAAGATAGGCAGCCGAAAGAAGTGCCCCCGCAGCGCTAATGATCCCGCCGGACATGAGCCCGGGTACAGTGTAGAAAAAGCGGATCCTGTTCGTACCCTGATGGATCTTCACCGCCATAAATCCGTTCACGTCAATAATCTCCGTCTCTTCGCCATCCACACAGGCCGTCCATCCGGGATCGTTGGGAATGGAGAAGAACGCGTACTTGTCTGTTTCCGCGTCGATGGATACTTCATAGCTGTCTGTCGTCTGCGCGACGTCGTATGCGCATTCAGCAAGATGATCTCTACTTATATCCTTTATATATTCCTTGACCGCGGCGCCGTCCACGAATTCATCGTAGGGTTTCAGGACCGCTGACACGAGCTCTTCCTTCTCATCCGGAATGACCAGCGTCTTCAGCATCAGGATCGCCCGATTGTCCTCGAAGGTCTCCGCGAACTCCGACGCCGTCATATATGTATCGTATGTGAAACCCATCGGAGGGACCGACCGGTCCTCATACACATAATACGTTTCGTATTTGCCCGTCACGACCTGCATCGGCTCTTCCTGCTCCCGCTGTTTCTTCTCGATCGAATATCTCGCCGAGATGAGATTCATCAGGCCTTCCGGCGCATCCGGACTCTTTACGTCCCGCTTCAGTCCGAGTGATTCATAGAAGCGGAAGATGGAACCGGTGACGGTACTGCAGAAATTGGCGCTCGCCGGATAGCCGTGCGCAAGCGTCTCGATGTTGTCCCGGCTCGTAAAGCGGTACTCCGGAGTCGTGTATTCGATTTCCGCGGTCGTCATGAGCCGGTCATAAATATGCCGCGCGTCAACGCCGTGGGCCATATGGAGCAGCACGACGTCCGCTGCCGTGTAGGTGACCGAGATCACAAAAATCAGGGCGGCCAGGAGCAGCTTCTGTTCCTTTTTGAGGACCGTCAGAATGAACCATGTGGCTGCAGTCCCGACGAGAGAAATCGCGCACCAGAAAGCGAAAAGCTCCGGCCGGTAGATCTTGCTGGGCTCCGATTTGCTCCACTTGACAAATACAAGGAACAAAATGAACGAGACAGAGATCGCGCCCCAGATGATCGCGCCTTTTGTGATCGCTCTGTCCGTGGGAGTCCGTCCGTTCCATCTCCTCTTATCTTCCTTCCATCGGTCGAGGAGCATAAGAGAAGCCAGGACCATGATGAAATCCGCCATATAATACCAGCGGCAGTAGAGGCCTGCAAGGAGCGTGAAAGACGCATTCAGGATCGGCACGACTGCCATCACGAGGCAGAATAGCAGCATCCGTGTGATCCAGTGCCGGCGGTTTACTATGACGAAGGCGATGACCAGCACAAGTCCTGTCGCCGGTATATACGCACAGCAGGACGAGAAGTTGTTCTTTATGACTGCGCTCTGGTGGGACATGACCTCTCCCGGCAGGATGAGGCCCTTCAGAATGTACAGATATCTTTCCGCCCCGAAAACAAGCGCTGTCGAACCGGTGTAATCCACCTCCACCCGCGGATTCTGAATAACGAAATAGAAGGCCGGCAGGAGCAGCACGGCCCCGAGCATACAGCCGAGGGCTCCCTCAAGAATGATCTGCGGCAGGCTTTTTATGTACTCACGGAATCTCGGGATGAGATAGCGGATCACATAGTAGGCCGCCAGAAAAAGCACTTCGCCGATAAAGAAGAAATAGTTGACGAGCGCGTTCAGGCACACGGCAAAGATGAACGGCCCCCTCTTCTTCTCCAGCATCATGTCGTCAAAAGTCAGCACAAGGAGCGGGAACAGCGCGACCACGTCATGGAAATGGTAGAACAGCAGATCCTCCCCCATGAACCCGCAGAACGCGTACAACATCGAGGCGATCACCGCCATGGACTGATCCTTCACATATCTCCGCATCGCGGCGTAGCAGGTAAGGCCCGCGACCGCGTATTTGAGGATGTAGATCCAGCCGACGACATACATAAAGTATTTGGACGGAAAGAGCAGCGAAAGCCAGAAGGACGGGTTCCCGACGATATAGAACATCTGCCCGCCGATGAAGTTCGAGCCCAGATCGAGCGACCAGTCCCAGATGATGCTGCCGGATTTTATGGCGTCGTTGCCGGCCATTGCAAATGTAATCTGCTGGGAATTAAAATCCCCCGCCAGCGAGAAAAGTCCGCCCTGTTCTACAATCGTCCAGCCAAGGGCCAGTATTCCCGCCACCAGATTAAAGAGGAAGGCCTGCAGATAATAGTTCCGCATGAGCGCGCCCCTGATATTCTTTTTTCTGTACTTTTTCGGCTTCCCGAACGCGCCGTCCCCCGATGGGACCGGCACGCCTTCGCTGTCTCTTCTTTTTAGTAGGTTCATACTCTCATCTCATCAGCAGCTGCATTTTATAGAGAACGCGCAGCATGTTCCGGAGGATCGTCCGCACCAGCGGATCCTTCTCCTCCCTGACCGTTTTTTCCATCTCGTCAAAGTCTATATAGTTCTCGAAGAGAATTCTGTCTATATGCGTAAGATAGAAATCTGTCAGGACACTGTAGACCGGCTCCTCGACTTCCGTATAGAAATCCATCCGGCCTATATCCTCTTTTTCCACGTTGGATGTCCCCGCAAATGTCGTCAGATAGCCCGGCAGAATGTCGCGCAGAGCTCTCTGCGGCAGAACGCGGCATCTGTCCCTCATGATATAGAGCCGTCTCGGGACCGTCAGCGCAAAGTCGAGCACCCGCGGATCGAGCAGCGGGAAGATGTACATGACGCCCGCGTCCGCTCCGGCCGAGGCACAAAGGAGCGTTCTCGACTCCAGTGTCCCGGACAGGAGATTTTTTTCCGGAGACCTGCCGAAATACTGCATCTTCGGCACATAGGTGTATTTCATTTCCTCTGCAAATGCAGGCTGCACCACATCGAACGTCAGGTTATTGGCCTGCATCCCGTTCCAGGGCTTCGCTGACTTACGGATGAACCTTGCGGTCCGCCGGATGTAGCCGAGGAACTTCCGAAGCGACCTGTGAGACGCATAACCGGCTGCCTTTAAATAC
>JAZRKZ010000418.1:0-3199 GCA_045646565.1 Lachnospiraceae bacterium | reverse complement strand
CCTTCGAGGAAGTCTTAAAGGGCGACCTCAAGAAAGCGCAGAACACAAAGCGCCAGGCCAAGGATGAAAAATTCTGGCACGATTATCTGACGGAAGAAGGCGAGCCCATTTATTCCGATATCAGAGGTCCCCGCATCCTGCAGGAAAGCAGGAAGAACCACGGAGACAAGAGCCTTCGCGCGGCGGATGTGGAGACAAAAGACCGCTCTGTCGGCGTAGCCGACTTCCACCTGGAGCCGGAAGCAACCAAGACCCTGATGGATTTCTGCGCGACCCAGGGCGTTTCCATGACCAACCTGATCCTCCTTGCCATGCGCACCTATCTCTCCAAGACCAACGGCGGTCAGGACGACATTACGCTTCGGAACTTTGTTTCCCGCAGATCCACGCATGCGGAATGGACATGCGGAGGCAGCCGCGTACTGTCATTCCCCTGCCGCACCATTATATCTCCGGACACGGAATTCCTGGATGCCCTCTATGAACTCCAGAATGTCCAGAACAAAGTGTATCTCCACTGCAACTATGATCCCGTCGCCGTGGACAGGATGCTGAAGGATCTCTACGGAGCGCCGGCCAATACGGAGTACATTTCCATGTCCCTGACATATCAGCCCATGCCCGTGCGTATGCAGAACGAGCATCTGGCCGGGATCAAGACGAGGTCCGTCTGGTATCCGAACGGGGCCGCGACGAAACAGATCTATCTGACGGTTACCCATAGCTCCAACGACGGCGGCCTGATCTTCGACTATCATTACCAGAAGGCGGTCCTGTCCTACGATGATATCCAGAAGCTCTATTATTATATGATGAAGATGATGTACCGCGGTGTCGATGAGCCGGATATCACGATCGGCGAACTGATCAGCACGACATAAATGATTCCGTACACGAATACCGGTTTTCACCGGATAATAAAGAATATAAAACTAAAAAGGGAGGTTACGTTATGGATCACAAGACAGAATTTTTGGAAATCGTTGCCAAGTACTGCGACAAGGAAGCTTCGGAACTCACAGAGGATATGCGCTTCCGCGAGGATCTTGGCTTCAATTCCCTGAGCTTTATGACATATCTGGGTGACCTGGAGGACACCTTCGACGTCGAACTCGATGAGGAGGGCGCTTTGCGCATCACGACCATCGGCGAGGCGCTCGAGTATATGAACACCCTCCTTCCCGAGGAGTAAACCGCGCGTATGCAAAGGAGGACATGCTATGTCTGATGGTCACATTATTGCGGAATTACTTGAAAACACAGTAGAAAAATACCCGGACTATCCGGCAGTGCGCTGGATCGTAAAAAAACAGATCCCGGAAAAGACCTATGCGGAACTGAATGAAGACAGGAATAAAGTAGCAGGCGCTCTCCTGCGCGGCGGTTTCGAAGGTAAGCAGGTGGCTATGATCGGCACCAGCTCCTATGAGTGGATCGCCGCTTACCTGGGTATTGTGAGCGGAAAAATGACAGCTGTTCCGCTCGACCCGATTCTTCCTCCGGCGGAGCTCTGCGATCTCATAAACCGCTCGGATTCCGAGGCTCTTTTCGTCGCGCCGAAGCTGGCGTCGCTGATCAATACTGTGAAGGAGAACTGCCCGGCCGTACGGCTGTACGTAATACTGAACAGTGAGCCGTCACCGGAAGACCCCTCGATTCTCTCATTTGCGGAATTTATTGCAAATGAGACCGGGGAAGCCCTCCCCGACGACCGGCGCCCCGAGCCGGATGACGTATCCACCATCATTTTCACATCCGGCACGACCGGCAAGCCGAAAGGCGTCATGCTGACGCAGCGGAATCTCTATGACGACGTGACCTATGTTGTCGTTTCCTTTAAGCCGGGAACGACGATGCTCTCCGTCCTGCCCGTCCACCATGCCTACTGCCTGGTCATGGACTGGTTGAAGGGCTTTTCCTGCGGCGCGACTCTTTACATCAATGACACGCTGCTTCACATGGTGAGAAATATCGGCATCGTGAAGCCGCAGATCCTCCTTATGGTGCCGCTCATGATAGAGACGATCGGCAAGAGGCTTGCCGCAGTGGATGCCCCGGTTCCCAAGCGTGAAATCGCGAAACAGGTACTGGGTGAAAATCTGCAGTATATTTTCTCCGGCGGCGCGCATCTGGATCCCTCCTACATTGATCTTTTTGACAGTTTCGGAATCCAGGTATGTGAAGGATATGGCATGAGCGAATGCTCGCCGACCATCAGCACCAACGGCGAAAACGGCAACCGCCCCGGCTCCGTGGGAAAGCCGCTCGCCAACATGCAGGTCCGTTTTGTGGACGGCGAGATCCAGGTCAGGGGCTCCAATGTCATGAAGGGCTATTACAAGATGCCAAAGGAGACCGAGGAGGCCTTTTCCGACGGGTGGCTCCGTACGGGCGACCTCGGACGCATGGACGAGGACGGCTATCTCTATATTACGGGCCGCCTGAAGAACCTCATTATTCTGAGCAACGGGGAGAATATTTCTCCGGAAGAGATCGAGAATGTCATGCTGGCGGACGAACTTATCGGCGAGATCGTCATCAGCGGCGAGGAGAACGGTCTCGGTGCCCGGATATTCCCGGATCCCGAGGTTGTGGAGGCCAAAGGCCTCACGCAGGAGGATGTCGCGGCGAGACTGCAGGAGATTCTGGACGATTACAACAAGACCCAGCCCTCCTACAGGGCGATTACTACCCTTAAGATCCGCAGATATCCTTTCATCAAGAACTCCACGAAGAAGATTGTCCGCACGAAGATGGATGTGGACGAAGCGCCGGAGGCATGATACAGCCTGAAACGGATGAACGAAGACGGGGCTGCCCGATGCGGCAGTCCCGTCTTTATGCATGCACGAAGCCGCGGGCTGCCTCCCCGCCGGAGCATTTAACAGTTGAACCTTTCCGAAGCTCTGTTATACTGTTAGCCTTAACTTCCTGAGGATTTCCGACTAAAAGGAATTCCGACTAGAAAAACGACCCGAGAAAGGGCAGAAAATCCAGCAAAATCAAGGCTTCCGGCCCAAAGCCATTGCTTTTCGTGCTACAAAAGACATAGATATGATAAGGAGCCTGAATATACATTTGAAGAAAGAAATGGGGACGTATGGCGCTGTGACTGTATCTGCGGAGGCGTGAACGGATTCGGCGAAGCAGGGTCGAAGACCGCAGCGAAAAAGAAGGCATCGTATATGGTGCTGGTGAG
>JAZRKZ010000417.1:0-2431 GCA_045646565.1 Lachnospiraceae bacterium | reverse complement strand
GAGCATCTGGGTGACGACCATGAAGGGGACGCCGGCCTTCCGGCACTTCGCCGCGATCTCCTTCTGCACAGCCGGCAGGTGCCAGAGCGGCACCGCGTTGCCGAGGTCGCCTCTTGCGATGACGATCTCGTCCGAGACCGGCAGAAGATCATCGAGACATCGGACGCCGTCCATGTTCTCGATTTTGGCAAAGATCCGGATATCTCCCGCCCCGGCGTTAAGCAGAGCCTGCCGCACGGTCTCGATATCCTGCCGGTCTCTCACGAAAGGCTGCATGACCGCGGCGACCCCGTAATTTTTCGCGACGCGGATATTGGCCAGATCCATCTCCGTCATCGTCGGCGTGTGAATGACCGTCCCGGGCAGCGCAATGCTCTTTCTTCCGGTCAGCGTGCCGCCGCGAAGGACCTCGCAGACCGCGCCTGTTTCCATCTTCGATACGACAGCAAGCAGGATCTTCCCGTCATCGAGGAGGACCTCCTGCCCTTCCGCAAGAAAAGGGACCACGCAGTCCGGAACGGGCACGGATGGAAGCGATTCAAAGCCGCCTCCGCAAGCCGCGAAGCCTTCGGCGGCAGTTCCGCCCGCCGAACGCAAAATGACCTTATCACCTTCCGACAGGACCGACGGATCCCGAAGCCTGCCGACACGAAGCTCGGGTCCCTGCATATCAATAAGAAGCTTCGGAACAACTCCCGCCTCCTTGGCTGCACTCTGCAGGTTCTTAATGAGAGGGGCGGACTGCTCGAGGGTCACATGGGAGAGATTGAGGCGAAGGCCGGTCATGCCGGCCTTGAACATTTCACAAAGGACCGCCGTCTCCCTGCAGGCAGGTCCGATCGTACCATAAATATCAAGCATATACTTTTCCTCGTCAGCCCGGCAGATCTGCCGGGTCAATTCTTCAAAGCGCATTGGCGAAGGAGAACCATCTTTTCTGCTCCCGCCTCCATCTTGCGCTTCGCGCCCACATACAGTAAAAGGGCGAGACCCCTCGGTCCCGCCCTGTCCGGTCTGATACTATATTAGCACATTTCTTGTGCCATGACATATTCTTTCGAGGCCGCCTTTCTTTATGTGCCAAAAAGCCAGTCCCACCAGTCAGCGCCGGAACCGCCTCCCTGCTGACCGCCTTCGCTATGGCCATCGCTGTGGCCGCCGGAATTGCCATCATCGCCGGAAGCGCCGCCCGAGCCGCCAAAATTACCACCGGAACTGCCGCCCTCGTCGCCGCCGTTCCAGAAATCACTCCACCAGCTGCCGGAAGAACTCCCGCCTGACTGGCCGCCGCTGCTACCGCTGTGATTGCCGTCGTCACTGTTGTTCCCGCTGTGGTTATTCCACCAGTTGCTCCAGAGGCTCGTGTGCTCGCTGCAGGCGCTGCTGCCCTTCATGTTCTCCGGCAGCACATATGCTTCGTCCTCGGTCCCCGCCGTTGCGGACTTAAGATATACGTGCCGCTTCGTTTGCGGACAGTAGGACCCGGCTTTCTGGCCGGACGATGTGCAGACCTCGACCGCGACGTGGCAGTCGCACTCCGTCGTCGGCTCTGTGCCCGGCGCGTAATACTCCACCGCCGTCATGTCTCCCTGCTCCGTCACATCGCATAGGCCGGTGACTGCGATCTTGCCGCATTTGGTGCAGATGATGCACTTTACAAGCTGGCCTTTGGATGCAAATTCCGCATTTTCCAGCGTCTCATGCGACCTCGACATGACCGATTTCCAGATCGCCTTCACGTAGTCGCCGCTCTCCTGCGGCGAATTGTCGTCGCGTCCTCCCCAGACGCCGCAGGTAAGATACGGTGAATAGCCGATGAACCAGGCGTCGCGGATATCATTTGTCGTACCGCTCTTTCCCGCCAGCGACAGATTCTCAACGTCGGCGCCCACGCCGGTCCCGGAATCCAGCACATCTTCCAGCGCGACCGTGAGCAGAGCTGCCGTCTCCTGCGTCACCACCTGATGATTCTCCGGCTCCTTTGATAAAAGGACCTGTCCGTTCCGGTCGACGATCTTTGTATAGTAAATAGGTCCAATATACTCCCCGCCGCGGGCCAGTGTGCCATAGGCCGCGGTCATTTCAAGATTTGTGACGCCCCCGTAGGTACCGCCGAGCGCCAGCGCTTCGACCTGGTCCTCCGCTGTCAGCGTCGTGATGCCGAAGTTCGTAAGCCGGGATACGACCGTGTCCATACCGAGCTCCTGAAAACACTTGAGTGCGACGATGTTCGAGGAGCGGGTGATCGCCTGATGGATCGTCGTCATTCCCTCGTACATACCGTCGCTGTTCCTGATCTCTGTCCCGTCGGAATAGGTGTAGCTCGCGTCGTCCACCGTTGTTCCCAGCGTGAACGCGCCGCTGTCGATACCCGCCGCGTACTCGCCGATGACTTTGATCGTCGAACCCGGCTGCCTCTTCAGCATCGTCG
>JAZRKZ010000416.1:0-2484 GCA_045646565.1 Lachnospiraceae bacterium | reverse complement strand
CGAAGGAAGCCAGCGGCTTCGGATACTCGGAACCGAAGCGATAATGGCAGTAGAGCTCCATAATATCGTTGACCATCACGATGAGTCCCGAAGAATCCACAAGGCGGTGATCAATATGGATATACATACCGTTGTATCCCTCCGGCATCCGGACCATGGTGACTTCGACCATGGGGATCTCAGGCTCATTGAATTCTTCAAATGTCTTCTCCTGAAGGAAAGCGTCTGCCTCCCTCATCGTGAGGTTCGAGAGATCCAGGAAGGGGATGTCGCGATCGTCCCGATCAGCGATGTACTGCATAACATAGCCGTCCTCGTCGGGCGCCGTGAAGCGAAGACGAAGGCACTCGTAACGCCTGTACTCGTCCTTAATGCATCTCTTCAGCAGATCAAAGTCGATCTCTGTCTGCAGACCGGAAAATACGCTGATATTGCAGCAGCGCTGGGTGCCGGTTTCCCGGATAGGAAGATACTGCAGCATCTGTCCTACGTTCAGTGGGTAAAGTGTTTTTTCCATGTTCAAACCTCCTCAGATTACTATTATTGCCGGTCATATTCACCGGTTCTCATGCGCAGCACGCTCCGTATCACATTGCCTCGATATCCGCGGCAGAAATGGCCTTTGCGGCGATATCGTTGACATCCGCGTCAATGGCGTGTCCTTTCTTTCGGTCACCCGAGGGAATCCCCATCTTTTTCTTCAGCTGCTTAAAGCCGCCGATGCGTTTCGAGAACATCCAGTCCCGCATCTCTTTGTTCTTATAGACCGCTTCCCAGCAGAAATGAGCACTCTGCCAGAAGATCTGCCCGGCCGGATAGCGGGTGACGCGATACCTGATACCGGCGGCATCGAGGGCAGCCAGCGTGGGGTCAAGCGTGTAGGCGGGGACGATCAGAGGATCGTCCGCGGCATGGAAGATCCACATCGGCGTGTTCCTCAGCGCCCCGATCCTGGCGGGGTTGGCGGCTCCGCAGGCGGGAACCAGCGCCGCAAATGCGTCCGGATGTTCCATGGCAAGCACAAACGCCCCGAATGCGCCGGATGAAATGCCCGTCAGATAAAGTCTCTTATCGTCGATCCGGTATTCTTTCACGATCTTTTCGATCAGTCTCCAGGCCACTGTGAGCTGGGGCATGGGCCAGAACGGGGAATCGGAACGCTGCCTGATGAACTGATTCAGCGTGGTCCAGTTGTCGTCCTCGTCATAACGGATATCACATTTGGGAATGAGGATGACGCATTCGTTATGACCGGCCTCGGAATCTTCGGCAAATGCCGATCCCATCTGCGTCTTCTTAAGCGTGGCGGAAATCGGTTCCTGAATCTCACCGGTGCCGTGAAGGCCGATGACCAGCGGATATTTCTTTCTGCGGTCCATCTTCGTGGGGACATAAAGCTCGTACGGCATCGTAATGCCATACTCCTCATCATAGAAGGATTCTTCCCGGAACAGGGAACGGGTCTCTTTCCCGGAATCCCTGTGAATGTGGATCTCGTAGCGATCGGTCCCGTGTTCGGTGCTTCCCGCGTCGATGGTGACCGTCTCGTCAAGGTCATGCTCAAAGCAGGCTTCCCTCTTGTCCAGGCGGATGATATAGCCGCTGTAGTATTCATAGTAGGGGATCTCGGCTCCGGCGATATAGTCGCCCATGTTCGGATCAAGGTCAGCGTATCCGAACCGCCCGGCATCGCGGTCAGCGCGGATGCTGATATAAAACTCCGGTGCGTAGCTTATTCTTAAAAGCGCGGCGAAACAGTCTGTCGGGACATTCACATCATAGGATTTAATGTCGGGATCAAACTGAATCTGGTTTTCCGTGGAAGAGTTGATGGTTATTCTTAAATCTGTAACTGGTTTCAAAACAGAACTACTCCTTTGGTTTCTGCCTGCATGCGGATGCTTCCGGGGAGACATCCGCATGCAGGTGATGTTTCTCTTATTTTATCATACAAAAAGTATATATACCATTGTTTTCAGACAGACATTAGTGTTATTTGAGCCAGCCCCCGCATACGCGGGGAACATTTTACTATCTCTTAGTTTACTTCCCTGATTTATGAGCCATCTCCCGCGCCGATGTGTTCGTGTACATCCCGCCGCTGATTTTCTGTCCTTCCGCCGTCTTAGAATGGCGCACAGGACGCTCAACTATCAACATCTTCTGGAGCACCAAACAATTTCCGAGTATATACTCAGCTGCCATTAAAAAAGAGCAACACAAATCGGCTGCCCTCTTTACTATCTTCTGTATGTAGTTTGACAGATAAAGCATCGTGCTCCATTTGCAACTCCCTCATGCAAATCATAAGAAAAACCACGTAATAATTATACGATTACGATGCAGAAGGCGCAATGGATATATCCACTGATGAATAGTTGAGCACTGCTTATCATGTCAAACAAAATCCCAAATCAGAGATTACTGACATGTAACAAGCCCCAGCTTCTCCATAACGGCTTTCCTGTACTCTTCCTGCTTATC
>JAZRKZ010000415.1:0-5385 GCA_045646565.1 Lachnospiraceae bacterium | reverse complement strand
CTCCTAATGAACGTGGCTAATCAATAAGTTATACTCTTCTGCGCTTCGGCGGACGGCATCCGTTGTGCGGAACCGGTGTTACATCCTCAATACTTACTACCTGAAGACCCGATGCGGAGAGTGCACGGATTGCTGCTTCTCTTCCCGAACCCGGACCCTTGACAAAGACTTCAACCGTCTTAAGGCCGTGCGGAAGAGCTGCCTTCGTTGCAGTTTCTGCTGCCATCTGAGCTGCATAGGGAGTAGATTTCCTTGAACCGCGGAATCCAAGGCCGCCTGCGGAAGCCCATGAAAGAGCATTTCCTCTGGCATCCGTCAGCGTAACAATAGTATTATTGAAAGAAGACTGGATATGTGCCTGTCCATGTTCAACGTTTTTCTTGACCTTACGTTTCGTATTGGTCGTTCTTCTCTGTACCTTTGCCATAAAAACTAACCTACTTTCCTTTCGTAGTTACGTGCTTTACTTCTTCTTGTTAGCGACTGTACGTCTCGGTCCCTTACGGGTTCTCGCGTTGTTCTTTGTGTTCTGTCCGCGGACCGGGAGACCTTTTCTGTGGCGAATGCCTCTGTAGCAACCGATTTCTGTGAGGCGCTTGATATTCATAGCGACTTCACGGCGAAGGTCACCTTCTACCGTGCACGTCTCATCCATGACATCTTTGATGCGGATGACTTCTTCGTCTGTCAGATCACGTACACGTGTATCCGGATTAACATTTGCCTCCTTAAGGATCCTTGAAGCCGTTGTTCTGCCGATACCGTAAATATAGGTAAGACCGATCTCAACGCGCTTATCTCTTGGTAAATCAACACCAGCTAAACGAGCCATTGTTTTCCTCCAACTATAAGTTTCTTTTGTTTCTGAGTTACTTCGGGTTACTAGTTTCCTAATTGGGGCTAAGTATAAAGCCCAGCCATCCCGCGCCCGGCGATGACCTTTCCGGCACAAAAACTGATGACGCGTACCGGTATTAAGCACTAATATCGGCTCATAAGCTGATATATAGTAATCAGTTCGTGCAGCCGCGCTACGAACTGGTTTTTACTTAATATAGAGCTTTTTATTAACCCTGTCTCTGCTTGTGCTTCGGATTCTCACAGATGATTCTGATAGAGCCCTTACGCTTGATGACTTTGCACTTCTCACACATTGGTTTCACGGAAGATCTAACCTTCATTTATCGAACCTCCTTTCCGTAAACTGCGCACAAGGCGCACAAAAGTCCGCATACTAGTATACTAGTCTGCGGACTTAATTGCAAGAACTTTATTTTTTATTTTTCAGTATTATTTGTCACGCCAGATAATACGCCCCTTGTCCAGATCATACGGGGAAAGTTCGATCGTGACTTTGTCGCCCGGAAGAATTCGGATGAAGTTCATACGAAGCTTTCCGCTGATGTGGGCAAGAACAACATGCTTATTCTCAAGTTCCACCTTGAACATGGCGTTCGGAAGCTTCTCAAGAACAACGCCTTCTACTTCAATAGCATCTGCTTTAGACATATAATTTAATTCCTCCTCCTCATTAAATGTCTGCTGTCATAATATCGCTGCCGGACTCCTCCGCATGAATGCAGGTCAGGAGCTCCGGCTCCCCGTCTCTGACAAGAATCGTATTCTCATAATGCGCTGACAAAGATCCGTCAGCAGTCCGTACTGTAAAGCCGTCATCCGATTGCAGGATATCTGCCGAACCTGATGTCAGCATGGGCTCGACCGCGATCGTCATATTAGGGACGAGCAGCCAGCCGTACCCTTTCTGCCTTGTGTTCGGCACAAGCGGCGGTTCATGGAGGCGGGTCCCGATTCCATGTCCCGTCAGCTCTCTCACAACGCTGTACCCATGAGATAAGGCATATTCCTCGACAGCCCTTCCGATATCATGTAGATGATATCCGGAGCGCGCGAACCTGATCCCGGCAAAAAAGCTCTCCCTTGTGACGCGGATCAGCCCGGCCGCTTCCGGCGAGATCTTTCCGACTCCCCAGGTCATCGCAGCGTCGGCATGATACCCCTTCCATATAAGACCTGCGTCGAGTGAGACTATGTCGCCCTCTGCGAGGATCCGGTCCTCACATGGTATACCGTGGACGATCTCATCGTTGACCGACACACAGATCGACGCGGGGTAGCCGCCGTAGTTCTTGAAGTTGGGAACGCCTCCCTGTTCCAGGATAAGACGCTCACCGAGCTCATCGATCGATTTTGTCGTGATTCCCGGCCTGATGTATTCCCGCAGAGCCTCATGCACCAAAGCAAGTTTCCTGCCGGCGATCCTCATAAGCTCTATCTCATCGTCACATCTTACGGTCTGCGCGATCCTCATTATCCAAGTAATCCTTTAATATCTTCGAATACCTTGTTCATGTCCTGTGTTCCGTCAACAGAAACAAGTATACCTTTTTCTTTATAATAGTCAATAAGCGGCTGTGTCTGTGCATGATAAACATCCAGTCTTGTCTTTACAGTTTCCGGCTTGTCATCATCCCTGAGGATCAGGTTCTGGCCGCATGTATCACAGACGCCTTCTGCCTTGGGCGGGTTGAAAACAACGTGATAGGTGGCTCCGCAGCCGACACATGCGCGTCTGCCGGACATACGGCTGATGATTGCTTCATCCGGCACATCGATGTCGAGCGCATAGTCCATCTTCTGGCCCATTTTGGCTACGGCAGCGTCGAGCGCTTCGGCCTGCGGGATCGTTCTCGGGAATCCGTCAAGAACATATCCACGTGCACAGTCATCCTGCGAGATGCGGTCCGCTACGAGATCACAGACCAGTTCATCCGGAACGAGTTTGCCGGCGTCCATATAGGTCTTCGCCTTCTTGCCGAGTTCTGTGCCGCCTTTAATATTGGCGCGGAAAATATCGCCTGTAGAGATGTGCGGTATGCCGTACTCTGCCGCCACTCTCTTTGCCTGTGTTCCTTTGCCCGCACCTGGTGCTCCAAGCATAATGACCTTCATATCCTTTCCTCCTTGTAGTCACTTACCGATCAGGCGATTGTGAAACTGTGAGCTTCGATCAGTTTCGCAATCATCCAGCTTAATAATTAGAACTGCCAACGCGCACGCCGAAGCGTGTCCCGTGCTTTTCACGAATTCTGCACTATCTATAAGTATAGCACGTAAGGGGCCTTATTGAAAATCACTTTTGCTTTATTCCTTCACTACTGCTTTCAGTATTTTAAACGAAGGTCCGTGCAGGACCGGTACGCAAAACGGCTGCCGCAGATGCGACAGCCGTAATGACTTATGAATTAAGGAATCCCTTATAATTTCTGACGACCATCATCGACTCGATCTGTTTTACGGTCTCAAGAATGACACCGACGATAATGATGATGGATGTGCCGCCGAACGAAACGCTGGCGTTGAACACACCGTTAAAGAAGAACGGGATGATCGCTACTATAACAAGACCCGCTGCACCGATGAAAATGATGTAGTTAAGGATCCTTGTCAGGTAGTCAGATGTCGGCTTGCCCGGTCTGATGCCCGGGATGAAGCCGCCCTGCTTCTTCATATTATCCGCGACCTCGAGCGGATTAAATGTAATCGACGTATAGAAATACGCGAAGAAGATTACAAGAACAATGTACAGGATAAGTCCGACATTGTAAATCGGATGTGCGATACTGAACCAGTTGTTCGAATTCAGAATACCAAGCAGGGTTCCAAACCAGCCTGTCGCATTTCTATGTCCCGAGAATGTCGCAATGATTGACGGGAAGGACATGATAGAAGATGCGAAGATGACCGGGATAACGCCGGCAGTATTGACTTTGAGCGGAATATGTGTCGACTGTCCGCCGACCATACGTCTTCCGACCATTTTCTTGGAATACTGTACCGGAATATTTCTCTGCGCTCCGTTCAGGATAAGAACGAGCACGACCAATGCTACGATTATTGCAATGATGATGATAGCTGCCAGTCCGCCTCGCGCAATCGTTTTGCCTTTTACGAACTGTTCGTAGAGGCTTGTAAGGTCATTCGGAACACGTGAAAGGATGTTTATGAGCAGTACCATCGAGATACCGTTGCCGATTCCCTTCTCAGTGATCCTCTCACCGATCCACATCAGGAATGAAGATCCAGCCGTGAGACTGACTACTACAACAACTGCCTTGGCAAAATCCATATCCGGAATCAGGCCCTGATTTCCAAAACCGATCGCCATAGCAACCGATTCGAAAAGCGACAGACCAACCGTCAGATAACGGGTGATGGCTGTCAGTTTTTTCCTTCCATCCTCGCCATCCCGCTGCATCTCTTCGAGAGCCGGGATAGCGATGGTAAGAAGCTGAACTATAATAGACGCTGTGATATACGGAGTAATGGATAATGCCAGGATCGACATACTGGAGAAAGATCCGCCGGTGAACGCGTCAAAGAAATTGAACGCGTCGCCTGACTGTGCAGCGAACCACTCAGAAAAATAGCTCCTGTTCACGCCGGGCACCGGGATCTGGCAACCCAGTCTGATGATGATCAGGCAGAGAAGGATGAAGAACATCCTTCGCCTGATATCTTGTACCTTAAATGCATCCATTATCTTCCGGAACATCAGATCACCTCTACACTGCCGCCTGCTGCTTCAATTTTCGCTTTAGCGCTCTCACTTACAGCATTTACCTTAACAGTAAGCTTCTTTGTGAGTTCGCCCTTGCCGAGAACCTTGACGCCGTCAGCGAGCTTGGAAACTACGCCGGTCTCAAGAAGAAGCTCCGGTGTGATCACAGTGCCGTCTTCGAACTTCTCAAGATGAGCAACATTAACGACGACGATTTCCTTGGAGTTGCGGTTCGTGAAGCCTCTCTTCGGGAGACGTCTGAACAGCGGCATCTGACCGCCTTCGAAACCAAGTCTCGGAGCGCCTGAACGAGCCTTCTGACCCTTGTGTCCCTTACCTGCTGTCTTTCCGTTACCTGAGCTCTCGCCGCGGCCTCTGCGGAAATTATCGTTATGCTTGGAACCGGGTACCGGCTTTAAATTCGATAAATCCATTATTGGCACCTCCTATTATACTTCTTCAACTTTTACGAGATAGCCGATTTTATGCAGCTGTCCGCGTGTTGCGGCATTGTCCGGAAGGATCACGGAAGAACCAAGCTTATGGAAGCCCATAGACTCGATGACTTTCCTGTTCTTCGGAACAGCGCCGATCGTAGACTTAACAAGTGTGATTTTTAATTTCTTCTCTTCTGCCATTTCGGTGACCTCCTTACGCCATGATCTCATCGACGGATTTGCCGCGAAGACGAGCAACTTCCTCAGGAGTCTTGAGGGACTTAAGGCCGTTCAGCGTGGCGAAAACAACATTCTGCTTGTTGTTTGAGCCGAGGGACTTTGTACGGATGTTCTTGATGCCTGCAA